>CAZDYW010000061.1:0-2520 GCA_964509655.1 uncultured Anaerolineales bacterium | reverse complement strand
TGAAGAGCCGGTGCTGGAATTATTTCCCAGCCCCAGCTGTTCTACGGCGGTGCGATGATAGCCAAGATGGCTTGCAAGAGATGAGCCCCGCCGCCTGTTGTTGACACACACTAGATAGGCGAGTATAATCACACCCGAAGCAATCAGCTTGGGCGAAGTGCTCCCATCTGTCTCTAGCCAGACAGCCAGAGTCTCCCAGCCGCGGCCGGAGGAGGTGTGCCGATGGAGACAGCTTACGTTTACCACCCAATCTACCTCGAACACAATCTGCCGTCGCATCCTGAGAACGCTCGGCGCCTGGAACATATCCTCGACACACTCGCAGACGAGGCCATCCTGGCCAAATTGAGCCAACTCGCGCCCCGCCCCGCTACGATGGAAGAGCTCCAACTGGTGCATACGCCGGGACATATTGAGCACGTGCAGCGTGCAGCCGAGGAAGGCGGCGGATATTTGGATCCCGACACTTACATTTCTGCCCGCTCCTTCGACGCGGCGCTGATGGCTGCCGGCGGGCTCATCCGGGCCACAGAGGCGGTCCTGGACGGTGAGGTCGCCAATGCCTTCGCCCTAGTGCGTCCACCCGGTCATCACGCCACGGCCACCCGCGCGATGGGTTTCTGTCTCTTCAACAACGTCGCCGTGGCTGCTCAGGCCGCCTTGAACAGGGAGGATGTAGGTCGCATCCTCATCGTCGACTTCGACGTCCACCACGGCAACGGCACGCAGGACGCCTTCATCGACGACCCGGACGTATTCTATTTCTCCACCCATCAGTACCCTTACTACCCCGGCACCGGTCGTTGGAACGAGGCGGGCCAAGGGGCCGGATCCGGCACCACGCTCAACGTCCCCTTGCCGACCGGCGTGGGGGATGACGGCTATATGCGCATCTTCTCCGAGTTGGGTTGGCCATTAGCGGAACGCTGTCAGCCGGACTTGATCTTGGTTTCGGCCGGTTACGACGCTCACTGGGGGGATCCACTGGCGCAGATGAACCTCTCGCTGACCGGTTACGCTCACATAGAGCGCGAGTTGGTGCGCATGGCCGAGCAGCTTTGCGATGGGCGTATCGTCTTTACGCTCGAAGGTGGCTACCAGCTAGACGTGCTCTCCTACGGCGTGCTCAACGCTTTCTACGCCATGATGGGAGAGGAGACCATCACCGATCCCCTGGGTTCTTCCCCGCGCCCAGGCCGCTCGGTGGACAATTTACTCACTCGTCTGAAAAAATTGCACGAACTGAATTGATTTTGGAATGAGACAATGCATAATCCCATCGTATCAGGTTTCCTTGGACGCTTGGGTGTAGCAGGAGGCAAAAGTGAACGAAATTACGCTTCAAGAATATTGTGAGCAAATTGAGAATGTGATCGACCAGGGGCTCTACGATGAAGCTGTAGCTCATGGGAAGCATATTCTGGAGAGTTATCCCAAACACCTTATGGCCTACTGGCTATTAGGCAAAGCCATGCTCGAAGCCGGTCAGGATGAGTACGCGGTTGATATGTTCCAGCGGGTGCTAAGCGCCAACCCAGAAGAATGGCTGGCCTGGATAGCGATGAGTGAGATACATAGCCAACACGGCGAACTGGACGCTGCTGTGTGGTATCTGGAACGGGCATTTGAGCTGGCCGTCGATAATGAGATGGTAGAGGATGAGCTGCGCCGCCTTTATGGAAGATTATATGGCTCAGCCCCCGACCGCATCCAGCTCAGCCGGGGCGCATTGGCCAAGCTTTACCTCAAAGGAGATCTGCTCTCGCGGGCAATCAGCGAACTGCGCGATCTGCTGGAGGAAGAGCCTGAGCGAGTGGACCTCCGTATCGCACTCGCCGAGGCACTCTGGCGTAACGGGCAGCGTCTGGAAGCCGCCGATGTCTGTCAACGAGTGGTGGATAAACTGCCCTACTGCCTTAAGGCAAACCTGATCCTGGGACAAATTTGGACCAGCGGAGGGAGGGATGAAGGGGAAATTTATTTGAAACGGGCTCAGGCCGTCGATCCGGAAAATCTGATGGCCCAGGACCTCTTCGGCAGCGCCTCACCGCTACCGCCCAAGGAAGTCTACATCGAACCATTGGATTATGAGCCCCCAGCAGAAGCAGAGCCCGCCGAGACAGAAGCCGCGCTGGCCGATACCGCCGATGGATTGGAAGCTGAAATCGAGATCCCGGCCTGGCTGCAGGACGTCTCACTGGGTGAGGAAGATGGACCGGTGCCCGCGGCAGCCGAGCCGCCCGAGGAATCATTGCCAGAAGAAGCTCTCCCAAAAGAGGAAAAGCCGGCACCGGTTAAGGAGGCTCCTGAAGAAGCTGAGGAGCCCCTTGAAGAGCGAGCTGAGTCTACTCCCCCACCGCCCAAAAAAGAAGAGGCACTCACACCAGCCGAAGAGGAAGAGCCCTCCTGGTTGAGCGAGTTGCGTAGGCAAGCAGAGGGAGAAAAAGCGGCCCCGGAAGAAAAAATAGAAAAGGAAACCCCCACACCGATGGAACTGGAAGAGGAAGCACCCGTCGCGGC
>CAZDYW010000060.1:0-10736 GCA_964509655.1 uncultured Anaerolineales bacterium | reverse complement strand
ACTTCTTCCAGCCTTTATCGGTAAGAATATCGGTATCGGCTGAATAACAGCACCCGTAGGGCGAGTGGAAATCGAGCGGCTGGGTCTCCGGGATGCCGTGGGGAAAGTCCGCGTAGGCGTAATCTGTCTCCCGCTCCAGCACGGTCACCTCCTCCATCCCGCCGTAGACCTTGTTGGTGGAGGCGTAAAGAATGATCGGCTCGCTGCCTGCGCGCCGCGCCGCCTCCAGCACGTTGAAGGTGCCCAGCGCGTTGGCCTCGAAATCGGCGCGTGGGTCATCGACCGAGGTGGTGACCGCGGTCTGACCGGCCAGGTGCACGATCACATCGACGCCGTGCGCAGCTTTGAGCAGCGCGGCTTCATCGCGCACATCCTCCACGAGCAGGCGGAAGGCGTCATCGCCGTGCTCCTCGCGCAGCCAAGCCACGTTGGCCGCGCTTCCATCGCGCGAGAGGTTGTCGTAAATGATCACCTCGTCGCCCCGGCTCAGCAGCCGATGGACGTAGTTACAGCCGATAAAACCAGCACCGCCGGTGACGAGAAAGATTGACATTGATTCGTTCACTCCCTTGCTAAAGCTGCTGCGTCGGTCTGCAATCGACCCAGTGAAAGGTTCTGCTGGAGCAGACCGATGAGGCCCAGCAGGCACAAAATGATGTACTGGAAGGCGTGGGCGGTGAAAGCCACCGAGACGGCCTCCTCCACCGGCACGCCGAAGGGCAGTTGGAGCGCGTAGCGGGCGATGGAGTGGAAAACGCCCATTGCGCCCGGCGAGGAGGGCAATGCCACCCCCAGCCCGGTGGCGCAGGTGAGAAAGGCTCCCTCCACCAAGGCGGGCCGGTCGAGGAAAGCGCCCAATGTGGCAAAGTAGTATCCCACGATGGAGGCCCAGATCACGACCGACCAGCTCAGCAGTCCGGCGGTACGCCGCGCCGAGCGCAGCGCGGATAAGCCTTCCAGCAGTCCATCCGCCATTTCCATCCAACGCTCCTGATCGAGGCGGGGTATTCGCGCCAGAAGCCAACGGGCCAAGCGGCGTCCCCAAACGGGCCGCCAGGCCAACAGGATCAATACAGCCAGAGATATTACCGCTGCCACTCCGCCCAGCAGGCCGGCCCGCGCCGTCCAGCCGGCGTGAGCGACAAAGGGCAGACTTATCGAAAGCAACAGGACCACCATCAGCATGTCCATCACGCGCTCGACGACGATGGTGGAAAGGGCCGCGCTGATTTTGACCTCACTTCTCAGGCCAATCGCCGCCGCCCGTGCCGGGTCGCCCAGGCGAAAGGGTAGCACGTTGCTGACCAGGTAGCCGATGTTAATAATGGCGAAGGATGTGAGTAGGCTAACCCTTGGCCCCAGCAGGGTGCGCCAGCGGATCGCGCGTGTCAGCAGAGAAATCAGGAGCGCGCCACCGGCGGGCAGCAGATAGCGCCAATCGGCTTGACGTAGGGCACGGCTCAAAGGAAGCCACTCTATACCGGTCAGGGCCAGCACAAGGCAGCCGAGGCTAATAATTATGCCGATCACGAATCGCCATCTTTGCATAAATGGCGATTATACCATCAGGAAGCGGTACTCGCAACGGAAAGGCCCGTTCGCCGAAAAATGATCGCCTGGGGATGATCGTAAACCACAAAGCTCTCGTCCAGCCGACCGAGCCAAAATGTGAAAGGGGCATCCGGATGGCACAGGGCCGGAAGCGAGAAATCGAGGCCCTGAGTGGGATCGTCCAGCAAGCTCACCGACCCAAGGCGCGGGTAGCGCCCGAAGCATGCCACCGGCTCGAAGCCGCGCTCGCCCCCGAAGAGCTGCTGGTAATAACGCGCAGTCTGAGGATAGCGCTCCGGCCAACGCGCCAACGCGGCGTACCCGCGCCGACTGGCGATCACGATGTAGTCGGCGGCCGCCAAGCTTCGCTCCATCCTCTCCCATTTCTCCGGTGTCTCATCGTCGAAGATGGGCAACTCGCGCACGTCATAGCCGGTCGCGTCCAGCGGCAGCGGGTGGTCCCACTGCTCGACGGCGATGACGGCGCCCGCCTCCGCGTGCTGATAGAGCCACTCAGAGGCGGCGTGCCAGGGGTGAGGCTCGTGATAGATTGTCAGAAAGGCAGCACAGTGAAGGAGAGCGCAGATCAACACGGCGTAGGCCAGGAAAGAGAACACACGCCAGCGGTGAGCTGCCTCGATGAGCAAGCGAGCGGCGTAGAGCGCCAGCAGCGGAGTCAGGGGAAGTAGGTAGCGGGGAAACTTGGCGTAGAGCGCGCCGACGAAGGAGAAGTAGGGCAAGGCCCAGGCTAGCAGCACCCACTCGGCGCGGTGAGGCAAGCGATCACGGAGGGTCAGGCGCCAGACCGTATAAGCCAATCCTCCAAAGGCGGGCAAGCCCAGCGCCCAGCCCATGCCCCAGCGCAGTTGTTGCAGGGTGGAGTAGAGATAGGGCCAGGTGGCGTGGAACTGGCGGGTGTAGGGCAGGTCAAGGGCGCCGCGCACGATGGCGGCCTGCTGGGAGACATTGCGCCAGAAGGTGGGAAAATCGAGCAGGGCGAAGGGATTGAAGAGCGCGAACATCGCCGCGGCCGCCGCGCCAAAGCGCCAGAAGTAACCTCGGCGCTCCATCTGCGAGGGGGCGATCAGGCAAGCCGCGCTCAGCGGTATGAGCAGCAATCCCGCGCTGGCCTTGGCGCCAAGGGCCAGCCCGGCCCAAGCTCCCATCAGCGAGGCGTTGGCGGGCCGACCGTCCCGCGCCAGGCGGACGGCGAAGAGCAAGCTCCCCAGGACGAAGAAGGTCAAGAGGCCATCGGCGGTGTAGAAATGGGCTTGCTGCACGTGGAGCACCATCAGTGCCACGAAGGCCGCCGCCAGCAGGCCGATGCGTTCCTCTCCTTCTCCCAAATAGACATATCGGCCCAGCGCGAAGGTCAAGGCGACCGTGCCCAGATCGAACAGGGCCGCCAAGGCTCGGCCCAGAAGCAGGGGATCTATTGTGGAGGGAATCGCGTTCAGGGTCAGCGCCAGCAGGTAGAGCGGTAGGTGACCGTAAGCGTAGTCAGGGGAAATATCGAATGGATTAAGGGGTTGGGGCCAGCGCAGGCCCTCGGCCACGCCGACGATGTAGCGCTCGTCCGGATGGGCGCCGATGCCGCTGTCCCAGTCTAGGCCGTAGAAGCGGACGATAGCGGCCAGGATGAGGATTGCGATCAGGCATAAATTTTGGAACTGGCGGTCGGTGAGGTGTTTTACGCCGCTTCTTCCTTCCACTGGGCCAGTCCATTCTTCAGCACGCGCAGCGGCAGCAGGCCGCATTTGGACCGCGACGGCCCCAGCTCGACGCCGAGCATCTCGAAAATGTCCTCTTCCTCAAGGGCTTCCAGTTCCGCGATGGACTTGCCCTTGATCTCCTCGGTGAACATCGAGGCGGAGGCCATGCTGATCACGCAGCCCTGGCCGCTGAAGCGCACGTCGTCGACGCGCCCGTCCTTCAGCTTGATGTCGAGCCGCACGGTGTCGCCGCAGACGATGTTATCCCTCTCGCAGGTGATGTCCGCGTCTTCCAATGTGCCTTGGTTGCGGGGGTGGCCGTAATGGTCGAGTATCTGTTCGCGATATAAATTTCCCATAGTGCGTTGTCCCCTGGTACTAAAGAAATATGGATTGCGCTTTTTCGATTCCGGCTACCAGCCTATCCACCTCCGGGCGTGTGTTGTAGAGGTAGAAGCTGGCCCGCGCGGTGGGGCCGATTCCCAGGCGCTGATGGAGCGGCTGGGCGCAGTGGAAACCGGCGCGGATCGCGACACCTTCCCCATCGAGGATCTGGGCCAGATCGTGGGGATGAATTCCCTCGACGGTGAAGGAGATGACGCCAGCCCGTTTTTCCGCCGGCGGGCCGATCACGCGCAGGCCGTTTATCTCTGTCAGGCGCTCGATGGCGTAGGCCGCCAGCTCTTGCTCGTGTGCCCAGATGGCCTCCATGCCCAATGCGTCCAGATAATCGACCGCAGCGCCCAGACCGACGGCCTCGGCGATGGCGGGCGTGCCGGCCTCGAACTTTCCGGGCGGGTCATCCCAGGTCGCCGACGTGCGCTCTACGCGCCGGATCATGCCGCCGCCGACGAGGAAGGGCGGCATCTCGTCCAACAAGGCCGGTGGCGCGTAGAGCACGCCGACGCCCGTCGGGCCGCACATCTTGTGACCGGAGAAGGCGATGAAGTCACAATCCAGCGCCTCGACGTCCAGCGGCAGATGGGGCACGCTCTGGGCTGCGTCCATCAGCACCTTGGCACCAGCGGCGTGGGCGCGGGCGATGATCTCGCCGGCCGGATTCAGCGTGCCCAGCACGTTGGAGATGTGGGCGAAAGCGACCAGCTTGACCGGCCCCTCCAGCAGACGGTCCAACGAGGAGAGGTCGAGAAGGCCCTCATCGGTCACGGAGACAAAGGTCAACTCGGCGCCGGTCTCCCGTGCGAGCAACTGCCAGGGCACCAGGTTGCTGTGATGTTCCATCTCGGTGACGACGATGCGGTCCCCGGCCTTCAGGTTGGCATGGCCCCAGGAGTGGGCCACCAGGTTGATCGCCTCCGTGGCGTTGCGGACGAAGACTAGCCCGGCGCTATCGGGCGCGTTGATGAATGCCGCGACCTTGTCGCGTGCTTCCTCGTAAGCGAGCGTGGCCTCCTCGCTCAGAGAATGCACCCCTCGGTGAATGTTGGCGTAGTGAGTGGAATAGAGGTTCTGCAACGCATCGATCACGATCTGGGGTTTCTGCGTGGAGGCGGCGTTGTCCAGGTAGGCCAAGGTCTGGCGGCCAGACTGGCTGCCAGTTTGGCTGTGCACTTCCCGCGCCAGGAAAGGGAAGTCGTCCAGCAGATCGGTGGGATCGAAGGTTCGGTTTTCGTTCACAGCATGTCTCCTTTTGAGACTTTCAAAGTTTATGAGGGATCAGAGCGATTTGATAAAAAGTATAACACGATTGGATTCAGTTGCAAACAATTTGCATCGTTTATACCTGCTTTATTCAGGGGGAAGAAGCTCGTTTTTGAGAAGCCCGGTTTCGACCAGCGCTTGTTTAGAATAAGGATACCAAGTATACTATTACGTGACGGAGTCTGTTCCCAAATGCCGAAAGTGCTTCCGGCCTTTGGGGGAATATCAGATGGGAGCGGGATTCAGTGAGGCATTTCAACGCAAGGCGATGATATATGAACAAGAAAGTGGTCAGGGTCTTATCGATTGAGGACAATCCTGCCGATGCGTTGCTCATCCAAGAGCAATTGGCAAGGGCGGCGCAGAGGGGCTGGGATCTTCCCCACTTCGAGGTGGAGCATGTGAGCCACCTGGCAGCCGGGCTCTCACATCTGGGTGAAAAAGAGTTCGACGTGGTACTTTCCGATCTGGACCTACCGGATAGTCAGGCGGGTGAGACGGTCGCCACGCTACGCGAATTTGTCCCGCAGATGCCCATTGTGGTGCTTACGGGCCGGGAAGATAATGAACTGGCGCAAAAAAGTGTCCGCGCCGGTGTGCAGGATTATTTGTACAAGGATGAAGCGACCGGCAGCCTTCTGGCTCGCGCGATGATGTACGCCATCGAGCGACAGCAGGCTCATGAAAATCTGGAGCGGTGCGTGGTTGAGCGCACGTCGGAACTGAGAAGGGCCAATCAGAAGCTGCAAGCGGAAATCATCGAGCGGGAGCGGGTGGAGGAGGCATTGCTGGATAGTAGGTCCCGCGTCAGGCGCAAACTGAGGAGCATACTTTCGCCCAGCGGAGACATAGGCCCGCTCGAACTTTCCGACATCATCGACGTTAGGGCTATCCAGGCGTTGATGGATGATTTCTATGAGTTGACCAATACAGGCGTCGCCATCGTCGACATGAAGGGCGAGGTTCTCGTCTCTACTGGATGGCAAGATATATGCACGCAGTTCCATCGGGTTCATCCTGTAACCAACCAGTATTGCATTGAGAGCGACACTGTGCTCTCTTCGGGCGTCGAGCCAGGGGAATACAAACTTTACAAGTGCAAGAACAACATGTGGGACATGGCCACGCCCATCATAGTCGGCGGGCAGCGCGTGGGGAACCTGTTTCTGGGTCAGTTTTTCTTTGATGATGAAGCAGTGGACCGGGAGATGTTCAGGAAGCAAGCGCAGAAATATGGTTTCGACGAAGAGGAGTACCTTGCCGCTCTTGATCGTGTGCCTCGGTGGCCAAGGGAGAGAGTCGAAACCGTCTTCAGATTTTATGCGCGCTTCGCCAAGATGGTATCAAAGTTGAGCCACAGTAATCTAAAATTGGCTCGAGCGCTGGCCGAAAAGGATCGCTTGCTGGCAGCACATAAGGAGAGTGAGCAGAAGTTCAAGAGCTACATTGAGCACGCGCCCTATGGTGTCTTCGTCGCCGACGAGGAAGGTCGCTACGTGGAGGTGAATGAGACCGCGAGTCGCTTGACCGGCTACGATCGGGAAGAATTGCTTAACATGCACATCCTTCAGCTTGTGCCCCCTGATTATCATCAAGTGGCGGAAGAGCATTTTCGGACAGTTACCGAGGAGGGCTTTGCCACGGCGGAATCGCCATTCGTAATGAAGGATGGCAACGTACGCTGGTGGTCCGTGAGCGCAATGCGTCTATCCGAGGAACGTTTCCTAGCTTACGCAGCGGACATCACCGAGCGCAAGCAAGCGGAGAATTCGCTGCGAGAGAGTGAGGAACGCTACCGACTATTATTTGAGTCCTCTCCCGATGCCATCGCGCTGATTGGCCTGGAAGGTAAGGTGCTGGACTGCAACCCGGCCACGAGCAAGATCGCTGGCTTGCCCCAGGAAGAGATAATTGGTAAGCCCTTCGCTGGGTTAGATATCCTGGATGCGGAACGCATGTCGCTATACATGGATATCTTCTCGAAAACTCTCAGCGGTCAGGAAGTGGAGCGTGTCGAGATCAAGACAGAAAAGGGCAATGGCCAAATTCGTTGGGTCGAGGCTTTCGCTCAACCGATCATCAAAAAGGACGAAGTACAGGCTATCCAGGTCATCGCCCGTGACATCACCGAGCGCAGGCAGGCCGAAGAGCAGTTATCATTACAGTCGATGCTTCTGGACCAAATTCAGGATATGGTGACTGCCACAGATCTGGAGGGTCGCATCACCTATGTCAACGAGGCGGAGTGCCGAACATTTGGGAGAAGCGCGGATGAACTGATCGGGCGACATGTAGAGGAATACGGCGAAGTTCCCAGTCGCGGTGCGACGCAGCAAGATATAATCACGACCACCCTCGCCGAAGGCCAATGGCGGGGAGAGGTGGTCAATATCACCGATAGCAATCGCGAGGTCGTGCTTGATTGCCGAACTCAGCTGCTAAATGACGAAAGCGGTGAGCCGATCGGGATGGTGGGTATAAGCACGGACATCACCAAGCGCAAGAAGATGGAGAGAAGACTGGAGCGTAAGCTGGAAGAGGTTACTGCTCTTAGTCAAGCATCGCGGGCTATGACCGCTTCCCTGGATCTGGATCAGGTGCTGAGCGAGATCATCTCTCTGGCCAGCGACGTGCTCGATTCGGATTATACCAGCGTGATGCTGGTGGATGAAAAGGGCGAGATAAATCAAACCATTGAAACCCCGTCCAATATGCCTGTGCTGAAATATCGCATTCGAGATGAGGGTTTCACCCATTGGATCGTCCGCTCGCAACAAGCCATCATCATCGACGAAATCTACGATGACGGCACCTTTACGCCCTACCCCGATGATGGTGCGCCACAGTCGGTCAACTCCCATCTCCTGGAGGCGGGCATCAGGTCTTTCGCAGGCTTGCCGTTGGCAGTGAAAGGGCGCTTACTGGGAGTTTTGTACTTGCACAGCACATGCCCGACTATTTTTCACAATCAAGAAACCCTATTGGACGCCTTCGCCAACCAGGTAGCCATTGCCATCGAGAATGCCCGACTGTATCAAGCTGCTCAGCAGAAAATCGCCGAGCGGAAGCGGGCTGAGGAAGAAATCGCCCGCTATGCCACTGAGCTAAAGCGCAGCAACCAGGAGCTGGAGCAATTCGGCTATATCGTCTCCCACGACCTGCAAGCGCCGCTGCGAGCGGTTAGGAGTTACCTCCAACTCTTGATAAAGCGCTACAGGGGACAAATAGACCCCAAGGCCGACAAGTATATCAGCAGCGCGGTGGATGGTACAGAGCGCATGCAGGATATGATCAAAGCTCTTCTGGATCTATCGCGCGTGAAGACGCGCGGCAAGGAGTTCGAGCCAACCGACTGTGAGGTTGTTCTGGAGCACGTTCTGGATGACCTGGCGCCGACGATAGAGGATGGCGGCGCAGCGGTGACGTATGGCCCATTGCCCACGGTGATGGCGGATAAAGCGCAGTTAGCCCAGGTATTCCAGAACTTGATCGCCAACGGGATCAAGTTTCGGCGCGAGGATGTGCCGCCGCGTGTGCATATCGCCGCCGAGCGCGTGGTTGATGATGAATGGATGTTCTCTGTTGAGGATAATGGCATCGGCATCTCCCAGGAAAAGCTCGAACTCATCTTCCAAATTTTCCAGCGATTGCACACGGAGGAGGAGTATCCGGGACTGGGAATCGGCCTGGCACTTTGCAAGCGTATTGTGAAACGCCACGGTGGACGCATCTGGGTCAAGTCTCAAGCGGGTCAAGGGGCAAAGTTCTATTTCACAATCCCGGTGCGAGAGATGTAATTGACTACACTGCTTCCCCGCTGGCAGCGAGTTAGCTTGTCCTGGGGAAGATACATCGCGATGGCCTTGCTGCTACGCGAGCAGATGGATTGAATGGGATAAGTTCAGATAAGATTGGAAAGGTTGGTCAAGTAATGTCGGACGAGAAAAAGAAAATTGGCTTGATAGTTAATCCCGTGGCCGGCATGGGAGGCAGCGTTGGGCTCAAGGGAACTGATGGGAAAATGTATAAGAAGGCGCTAGAGCTGGGTGCCGAGCCGGTCACGCCGAAGCGGACGATGGATCTCCTGAAAACGCTATTCAACGAGACCGGAACCGCCCACGCGAAGAGTGCGGGTGAGATAGGTCTGCTCGTCGCGCCGGGTCGGATGGGTGAGAGATATGTCGATGAGATCGATTTGCCCTTCACGGTGATCGGTGAAATCAAGAGCGAGACCTCGGCTGAGGATACCGTGCGCATCGCTGAGCAGATGATGGAACGAGGCGCTGATTTACTGATCTTCGTCGGTGGAGATGGCACAGCGCGGGATATTTACGACGCTATTGGCACCAAGCTGCCCGTAGTTGGGGTGCCCTCCGGAGTCAAGGTTTTCAGCTCGGCTTTCGCGCTGAGCGCCAGGGCGGCTGCCGAGATGGTGGAAGCGTTTCTGGAAGGCACCGACTTCACAGAGGAAGAGGTGCTTGATATCGACGAAGATGCCTACAGGCAGGATCGCTTGGCCTCAAAGCTCTACGGCTACCTGCTGGTGCCCGAGGTGCGGCAGTTCTTGCAGCCTGGTAAAGTTGCATCAAGTGTGAGCAAGTCCTCCGCCGAGAGCAAGAGGGATATCGCGGCTCACATCATCGAGCAGATGGATCCAGAGATACTTTACTTGCTCGGCCCCGGCACAACCTTACGGGCCATCGCCGAAGAAATGGGGATCGACAAGACGTTACTAGGAGTGGATGCGGCATATGCCGGGGAGCTTGTGGGAGAGGATGTTAATGAGAATGACATCTTGAATCTCTTCGAGCAATATGAGAGAAGAAAGATCATCGTTACTCCCATCGGCGGCAACGGATTCATTTTTGGCCGAGGGAGCAAGCAGTTCACCCCCGAGGTAATCAAAAAAGTTGGCCGGAAAAACGTGATCGTGGCCGGAACCAGGGACAAAGTCAGCAAGTTGGACTGTCTGCGCGTGGATACCGGTGATTTAGAGCTTGATGAGACGCTATCGGGATACATCAAAGTCACAGTGGGCTATAGAGAAGGAATGATGATGAAGGTCAGCTACTGAGGGGCGTAGGGCATAGACGCAATACTAAACAGACGTTGACAATTAGCATAGCTTTGACTAAAATACCCATCAAGTTCCAAGTATCTGGAAGGAGATAAACATGAGGGGTTCCTTGCCTAATCCACGCCGGCTGGCTGTTAGCGTCGCCGTTATCGTCGCTCTCACTATAGTGGGGGCGATTGTATGGGGCTTTAGCCGACAAATAATGCTCGCACGGCAGATGCAGGAGGAGGAAGGGCGCCTGGAAGAGGCAGTGGCGTCCGAGGAGCGGCGACAGGAGGAACTGCTCGCTCAATTGGAATATGTTCAATCAGATGCCTACGTAGAAAACTGGGCGAGAGAGAAAGCCAAAATGGCCAAGCCCGGTGAGGTGGTTTTCTTCACTCCTGGTAACGGCGAGGGAGAAGAGCCAGGCGTAGGTGAACAGCCTCCAACTTCGGAGGAAACAAACCATAATCCATTCTGGAAGAAATGGTGGCAAAGCCTTTTCGCTCCTTCACGATCAGCCGAAAGCTCAAAGTAGCTTGACACATCTGATAAATCATTGTATAATCTCTTCTGCGTTGCGGGGTAGAGCAGAGGCAGCTCGTCGGGCTCATAACCCGGAGGTCGCTGGTTCGAATCCAGCCCCCGCTACCTCATTTATAAGAAACCGGGCGCTTTTTTAAGCGCCCGTTGTTTTTGGCGACGTAGCTCAGTGGTAGAGCAGGGGACTCATAAGCCCTTGGTCGCGTGTT
>CAZDYW010000059.1:0-10800 GCA_964509655.1 uncultured Anaerolineales bacterium | reverse complement strand
CGAGCGTGCGCACGAAGTAGCCCTCCATCAGCCAGAAGGCCTCGGCGAGCAGCAGCGTATCCGGCACTTCCTCCGCCACGCGGTCGACCACCTCGCGCCAGAACTCCTGCGGCATCAGTTCGTCGATCTGCTGTCGCGTCATGCTGTGCTCCGCCCGCGAGGGGATGGCGCCGCCGGTGCCCGGTTCCGGGAACCAGAGGCGCTGATAATGCTTCTTCGCCAGCGTCATCGCCGCGTCGAAGCGGATGATGGGGAATCTGCGGGCCACGTGCAGGATGGTCTGAATCACGGCCTCACGCACCTCTTCCTTGAGGAAGTTCAACTGGGCGGTGTCGTTCCAAGGCATGCTGGTGCCGTCGTTGCCGTGATAGATGTACTTCTCTTCGCCGGTCCAATGATCGACGCGCTTGAAGACCACGGCGGCGTCGGAGCGATCGTAGTAATGATCCTCCAGGTAGATGCCGACGCGATCATCCCAGGAGAGGTTGGGGCCGCTGAAGCTGTAGGAGGGAAAGGGGCTGTGCTCCTGCCCGATGAACCAGTCCGGGTGTTCGATCACCCACTTGGAGTCGATGCCCATGTGATTGGGCACCATATCGCTGGCCAGGCGGATACCCCGCCGCCATGCGCGATCCCGCAGGTTCTCGTAGGCGCCCTCGCCGCCCAGGTCGTCAGCAATGCCGTAATCGAACACAGAGTAGGCCGAGGCGACAGCTTCCGGATTGCCCATCATTTGCTTGATGCGCTTCGAGGCGGGGCTGCGCTCCCACAGGCCGATCAGCCACAGGCCGGTGAACCCTTGCCAGGCTAACGTGTCCAGTTCCTCATCGGGCACCTGATCGAGCCGCGTGATGGAACGCTCATACTTCTTCGAAAGCTGATCCAACCAGACGTAAGCGTTCTTGGCGAGCAGTACCACTTTGGGCATCCATTCCTGGTCGGGGCTGAAGCGCTCATACTCTGCCTCCAGGCCGGCGAACTCATAGACGCGGCTGGGGCCGGGCCCCAGGAAGATGGCTTTTTGCTCCTCGGCGATCAGATCCAGGCTGCTGAGCAGGCGGTAGAGATACTTCCCCAGGAGATTGCCCCAGCGGCGCTGCATAAACTCCAACTGCTCGGAGAGTGAGTGTGGCGAGGCGAGGGCTGGGCTGCGCAGCATATCGATCAAGTTCTCGTTATCGGGGCCGAAGCGGGGCTGTGTCTCGAAGAATTCGTGCATCTCGCTCATCATCTGGCGGTAGGCCGTCTCCCTGACCAGATCGGCATCGTCGAACAGCTCCCGGAATGGCGAGAAGCCAGGGTTATCGTTGGCGAGCCAGAGCATCAGCATCTCCTCCAGCACGATCTGCCGGTGGGGGACGCCGGCCGTCTCGCCCTCCAGGTACTCGTCGACGCTGATTTCTTGCCGATAGACCGTCAGCGGCGGGAACTGGTCCACGAAGCGGCGCAGGGCCTTATCGACGGCCTCCGGCCCGACCTCCTCACGCAGCCATTCCAGCGCATCCTCCATCACCGTCGCTTTCTTCTGCTCGCGGTAGAGCCCGACGATGTAGTGGAGAATCTCGTCGATCAGGCCCATGGCGTTGATCTGCCCGGCCTTGACCGCTCGCTCCGGGTAACGGGCCAAATCGCGCCGCTCGTTCATCCGCTGGGCGAAGACCCGCGCGGCGTGGAAGTTAGCGAAGATGACGTTGCCGGTCAGGCTGAACAGCGTCTGGTCGAACTGGTACAGATCCCGCGCCTGCCGGGAGATGTGAAATTCCATTGTGACTGCTGCGGTTTGCTCTTCGCGTAAAGGATGCATCTTTTCCTCCAAGTCAATTCCGTTGATGAACGGGCGACCACGGGCGACCTGTCGCCCAGGGGATTGCCCCTGCGTCATAGGATTTTTCAAACAGGCTCTCAGTTTCTTTCCCCATAAATTCTAGCGTGCGGTCGGCTATGTTGAGGGCAGCTTTCGCCCAGGCCTGCCGGTGGGGGGAGGGTATCATTGTTGCGTTAGCCGGTGGCAGACCTGGGGCGGTCAACTATGCGTAGGCGCTGACTCAGGTCAGCAAGATGCCGTTTTCATCCTCGTATTTGTCGGCATCGTCGGCGTTAAACCACTCGCCATCCTCAGAGACATAGCGATAGGCGTAACGTTCACCTTTGTCCAGTGTGACGACGGCGCTGTAGGTTTGGTTGTTGCGACGAATTAGGCGATCTGCCTTTGGGTCCCAGTCATTGAATGTGCCCGCGACGTAGGCGTTTGCTGCGTGTGGATGATCCTCGGGTAATGCAAAGGAAATCTTGACCTTGTCGCTATTTTTTACATTTCTTCTGCGAAGCATGTTTTCCTCCTTCCATTAGCTTAGATTAGTTGCGTGACACCGACAAGGGCCGACTTGAGCTATCCTAATTCCCCCCCAGCGAAGCTAGTCGGTCACCTTGTACGGTTCCAAGGGGAAGTATACCATGCTCCCGTGAAATGTGAACTGAGGGTTGTCGGGGAGATTCTAAAAAGCCCCGCGACCCTTTGGGGCTGCGGGGCTTGTTCATACTCCTACAAGCTCTTACTCCCATCAGGGAGTGATCTTCATGAAACTGTGGAAAGTTGTCGTTACTCCTCGCCGCAAAGTTCCAGCAATTGCTCCCAGCGGCGATCCACCTCTGCTTGCATCTCATCGATCATATGCCGGTTTCCTGGTCGGAAGATGTGACGGAAACGACCCTGTCGCTTCATCCACTCCTCGACGGGCAGTTTCTCCTTGGGCTTGTAGCTTAGTTTCCACTCGCCATCTTCGACTTCGTATAGGGGCCAGTAGCAGGTGTCCACCGCTAACTGTGTGATCTCGATAGTTTCGTCGGTGGGGTGCCGCCAGCCTCGGTTGCAGGATGAGAGCACGTTCATAAATGCCGGCCCTCCGCAGTTGACGGCCTTGCGTGTCTTCTTCATCAGGTCGCGCCATTGGCTGGGCGATGCCTGGGCCACGTAGGGAATGTCGTGGGCCGCCATGATCTTGGTCAGGTCCTTGCGATGCTGTTGCTTGCCCGGAATCTTCGAGCCAGCCGGAGACGTGGTCGTGTGCGCCCCGAAGGGTGTGGCGCTGGAGCGCTGGATGCCGGTGTTCATATAGGCCCCGTTGTCGTAGCAGACGTAGAGGAACTGGTGCCCGCGCTCGACTGCGCCGGAGAGCGCCTGGATGCCGATGTCGTAGGTGCCACCGTCTCCGCCGAAGGCGATGAACTTGACGTCTTGATCCTCGATCTTGCCCTGTTTAACGAGCGACTTGTAGGCTGCCTCCACCCCGCTGATCGTCGAGGCTGCATTCTCGAAGGCGTTGTGAATCCAAGGCACGCGCCAGGCGGTGTAGGGATAAATGGTCGTCGCTACCTCCAGGCATCCGGTTGCGTTGGCGAGGACTACCGGGTCGTC
This sequence comes from uncultured Anaerolineales bacterium, assembly GCA_964509655.1. GTDB lineage: Bacteria > Chloroflexota > Anaerolineae > B4-G1 > B4-G1 > CAZANJ01. Next base: position 7,385 of record CAZDYW010000059.1, on the reverse strand, counting down.
AATCGCGGCCATCATTTGTCGCACGATGATCGATGCGCCGCAGCCTGCACACAGTCGGTGCCCAGGAGCCAGGCGCTCGGGTTGTTTCGCTAATTCTTTGGGTACTAGTCTTGTTGCCATATTTAACCTCCGCTACTCTCGCACGCTCAAGAAAGTCACTCTGCGTGCCACCTCGCCCGTCTCGGCCATATCGAGGGCCTCGCGGTAGACCCGCTCGATCTCGCGGGGCAGGATGTCGCGTCCACCCAGGCCATAGACGTAGTCGTTTATGGGTAATTGCACGCCGTGGGCCGTCAATGCCGCCAGCAATTCCAGGTACAACGGGCCGGCGTTGTCCATCGCACCGAAGGAGATGGAGCGATCCATCACGGCCACTGCCTTGAGGTGGCTCAATGCTTCAGCTAACTCTTTCCCCGGGAAGGGGCGGAAGAGGCGTATCTTGAGCAGACCGACCTTGAGACCCTCGTCTCGCATTTTGTCCACGACCGTCTTGGCCGTGCCGGCCGTCGAGTTGGCGGCGATTACCGCCACATCGGCGTCCTCCAGTCTGTATTCTTCGAAAAGACCATATTCGCGGCCAAAGCGCTCGTTGAATTCTTTGGTCACCTCCATGATAACCGGCTGAGCGTTTTCCATGGCCTCGACCTGCTGGCGCTTGTGCTCGTAGTAGTAGTCATAGAAGTCCAATGGGCCGTAGGTCTTGGGGTTGTCCAAATCTAGCAGCGGCCATTGGGACTCATAGGTGCCGATGAAGTCCTTCACATCGTCGTCCTCGTAGATCTCCACCCGCTCCAGTCCGTGACCGGTGATGAAACCATCCTGGCAAACGGCCACCGGCAGCAGCACGTCGGGGTGCTCGCCGATGCGCATGGCCTGGATGATGTTGTCATAGGCCTCCTGGCCGTTCTCGGACATGAGGATGATCCAGCCGCTGTCTCGGATACCCATCACGTCGGAATGGTCGGGATGGATGTTGATGGGGCCGGAAAGCGCGCGGTTGACCAGACTCATCACTATGGGCAAGCGAGAGGAGGCGGCGATGTAAACAATCTCCCACATCAGCGCCAGGCCGTTGGCGGATGTAGCGGTCATCACCCGCGCCCCGGCCGCCGATGCGCCGACGCAAGCGCTCATCGCGCTGTGCTCGCTCTCGACCGTCACGAATTCTGTATCGACCAGGCCATCGGCCACGTACTCGGAGAAGGTCTGCACCGTGGCCGTCTGGGGCGTGATGGGATATGCGGCCACTACGTCTGGGTTGATCTGCCGCATCGCTGTCGCGACTGCTGCGTTTCCTGTCAATGCCTCAAATTTACTCATTGCCCTCCTCCTGGAACTTTCCTTCCTCGATCATACGAATGCACAGGCGAGGGTCATCCCGCTTTACTTCACCTTCGGCCTTTCTGATCACTTTCTTGTTGACGGGGCAGACCGCTGCGCAGATGCCACACCCTTTGCAATGATCCAGGTCAAAACCGATCATTTCCTCCTTCTCGGTATCCACCAGGATGCTGGAATCGGGGCAATTCAGCCAGCATGTGAAGCAATGGATGCATTCAGCTTCACCGAAGACGGGGCGGAAGGCCCGCCAGTCGCCGGTATTGTACTCCACCGCGTTGCCCGCTTCCAAAATCATCCCGCCGATGGGAATCTCTCGCCATCCTTTCAACTCTGTCATATTGTCTTACTCCTTGCTGTTGGTGTGTTGGTATATTGGTTGCCAATCTACCACTTTACCAACCTATCCTTCTTGCAGTTCCTCGGCCGCGCGATTCATAGCTCGAACGTTGGCTTCGACGGCTTCTTTAGATAATTTCGCCCCGAACCAGTTACGAATCTCATCGGCCAAGTTATCCAGTTTGACAACCCCTGTAGCCTTGGCGAAGGCTCCTAGCATCGGTGTGTTGGTGATCTCACGTCCCATCTCCTCGATGGCGATGTGGCTAGCGTCCACGGTGAAGACTTTGCCAACCTGGAAGCCGGTGATTTCGCGTACTTCGGCTGGGTCTTTCGCGCTGTTGACCACCAGGAAGCCATCCTCTTTGAGCCCCTCCGCCACTGCCACTGCGCCCAGCAGCGTGGGATCGAGCACCAGCACTACGTCGGGCTCCTCAATCTGGGAATGAATGGTGATCGGCTCATCGCTGAGCCGTGTGAAGGCACGGATCGGTGCGCCCATGCGTTCTGGGCCATAGTCAGGGAAGGCCTGGAAGTATTTTCCACCATCCAGCGCGGTTTCGGCCAACAACTCGCCGGCGGTGACCACGCCTTGACCTCCTCGGCCGTGCCAACGGATTTCGATTAATTCTGCCATAGTGTTTACTCCTTACTGAAATTTAAGCGATACGCTTTTACGAGATTCAGAGCTTACACAAACATGAAATTAGGAGCTGAATGTCTCCAGCTCCTCATGTCGCCATTATTTTGTAATTTGTACGGGGTAAGGTTTGTGCTAGTGATGTGGGTCTCCGGTCGATTTGCAAAATGAAAGGTGAGGATGTTGTAGGACTGGGGAGTGATAAATAATCGAGGGGCCAATCGTCTGTCTGTTTTTAAAAACTGAAGGGCCAAATGCTCTTCGGAAGTCAGTCTTCTCATCTCCATCAGCCCTGCTGTTCCTTCGACGCATCGACGAGCAACATTCTTGTCAAGCAGGTACAACGCTGCTTCGGATTTCATAAACTTTGTCCTCTGCGTCGTTCCACCAAATCTTGTCTAGCTCTTCAGCGTACCATTTATCCCACAGAGCTTTGTTTTCCTCCTCACTGAGTGACAGGTACTCTCCTCGCGTCATCCCATCGACGAAGATCTCGTCATCCGAGGGAGGTGTATCGCCGCAAAGTTCCCTGATCTGACGCTTGAGGTCGCCGAACTTCTCCTGCTCGAAGTGATTGTCCAGCCAGCGCTGCAAGGCCTCGACAGTGCTCTCTCGTACTGTCTTCTCGGCTACTTCGCGCTCGCGCAACTGTCTGGTCAGCGATTCTGGCAGTCGAATTGTCAGCGTGTCCATCATTCACCTCCGCAGGTATTGTAACACGGTGTTGGTACGAGGTCAACATCTTTGCGTTTGGGCGGCTTCCCCCTACCGCAACCAGGTATTAGAGCGCTTCTCCCGGCTCACCGTCGTCTTCCCCCCGTGTCCCGAATAGATCACCGTCTCGTCGGGCAGCGCGAATATCTTCTCCTTGATGGAACTCATCAGTGTTTCCCAATCGCCGCCGGGCAGATCGGTGCGTCCCACGCCGCCCGCGAAGAGCAGATCGCCGTCGAAGACGACCCCCTCGGATGCCTCGTAGAAACTCACGCCGCCCGGACTATGCCCTGGCGTGAAGAGCACCTGGAAGCGAAGTTTCCCCACTTCAATTATCTGCCCTCCCTCTAGCTCCAAGTCGGGCGGCGGGCTGGGGCTCACATTCAGCCCCCAGAGCGACGCGCCCCCTCCTGATTCCAGCAAGGGCTTTTCTTTGGGGTGAATCGCCAACTGCGCGCCGGTCGCCTCGATCACGTCGGCGACAGCGCCGATGTGGTCGAAGTGGGCGTGGGTGATGAGCACGTAGCGGATGTCGAGCCCGCTGCGCTCGATCTCGCGCACGATGCGCTGTCCCTTCGCGCCGGGATCGATCACGGCTCCTTTCTGCGTCTCCTCGCAGCCCACGATGTAGCAGTTGGTCTGAGTCATACCTACACGGATGGTGTGAATGAGCACGTTTACCTCCAGGTGAAGTCTGGTAATTTGAGCCAGAATTGCGGAGTGAATTATATCAAAGTCCAGTCCCTTTGTCCAACATTGAAAACGTGTTAAAATACTCATTCGCTTCACTGGCGTGCGTTGATATTAGCTGAGTTGAGAGGAGGCCCATTGGCGCAAGATAAACTGATCGTGCGCGGAGCACGAGAACATAATTTGAAGAATATCACCGTCGAGATTCCACGCGACAAGATGGTGGTGGTGACCGGTATCTCCGGGTCCGGCAAGTCATCGCTGGCTTTCGATACCATCTACGCCGAGGGACAGCGGCGCTACGTCGAGAGCCTCTCGGCTTACGCGCGACAGTTCCTGGGCCAGATGGAGAAGCCCGATGTGGATCAGATCGATGGGCTCTCGCCCGCCATCTCCATCGACCAGCGCGGCGTATCTCACAACCCGCGCTCTACGGTCGGCACCGTCACCGAGATCTACGACTATCTGCGGCTGCTCTATGCCCGCGTCGGCGTGCCCCATTGCCCACAATGTGGCCGCGAGGTCACCCGGCAGAGCGCCGAACAGATCGTGGATGCGGTGCTGAAGATGGCGCCCGGCACGCGCTTCCAGGTGCTGGCACCGCTGATCAAGGATCGCAAGGGCCATCACCAGGCCATTTTCGAGGACGTGCGCAAGGCCGGCTTCGTGCGCGTGCGCGTGGACGGCAAGGTGCATGACGTGGATGAACGGATCGAGCTCGACCGCTACAGGATGCACACCATCGAGGCGGTGGTGGATCGATTGATCATTCCCAATGGGGTGGATGAGGAGGCCGCCCGCGCTTCCTTCACCTCGCGCTTGACAGATTCGATGGAGACGGCGCTCCAGTTGGGCGACGGGATGGTGATCGTCAACGATGTCTCTGCCGACCCGCCGCGTGACGTGCTCTACTCGGAGCATCTGGCTTGCCCGGCCTGTGGCATCAGTTTGCCCGAGATCGAGCCGCGTACTTTCTCCTTCAACAGCCCCCACGGCGCTTGCCCGGAATGTGAGGGGCTGGGTACGCAGATGAAGCTGGACGCCGAGTTGATTGTGCCTAACCCTGATCTCAGCCTGAAAGATGGGGCGGTTCAGGCCTGGAATACGGAGAATCATCGCGGCTATCGCTGGCAGTTGATCAAGGCGGTCTGTGAGCACTTCGATATTCCCATCGACATACCTTGGCGGGAGCTGAATGGCGCCCAGCAGCGCATCATTCTCCAGGGCAGCGGCAAGGAGCGCGTCAAGGTCCATTACCGCAAGAAGGGGCGTCGCAGTGAGTACTTCACTCAGTACGAGGGCGTCATTCCTAATTTGGAGCGTCGCTATCGGGAGACCGATTCCGACTATATTCGCCGTAAGATTGAGGGTTTTATGACCCACTCGCCCTGCTTGGCCTGTGGCGGGGCGCGACTGCGACCGGTGGCCCTGGCGGTGACCGTGGCCGGGAAACCGATCAGCGAAATAACCGAGTGGCCCGTCACGCGCCTGTTGGAATGGATTGATGAACTATCCGGATTTAGATTTCATAAGACCTTTGAGGTCTCTGAGACATCAGAGGTCTCCGCGCTCCTCACAGGAAAGCAGTGGCAGATCGGGCGTCGTATCTTCAAGGAGGTACACGACCGGCTGCACTTTTTGACCAATGTGGGACTGGGTTATCTGACACTGGATCGCACCGCCGTGACGCTCTCCGGTGGCGAGGCGCAGCGCATTCGGCTGGCCACGCAGATCGGTTCCCAGTTGGTGGGCGTGCTCTACGTGCTGGACGAGCCCAGCATTGGGCTACACCATCGCGACCAGGCCCGTCTGATCCGCACGCTGCACGAGATGCGCGATCTGGGCAACACGCTTCTGGTCGTCGAGCACGATGAGGCCACCATACGCGCCGCCGATTGGATCGTCGATCTGGGGCCAGGGGCGGGCGAGCACGGCGGCGAGGTGGTGGCAAACGGAACGGTCGAGGAAGTGATAGCCTCTCCGGCGAGCGTGACCGGCGCCTATCTCTCCGGCCGGCGCGCCATCCCCATCCCGGAGAAGCGACGCGACGGCAATGGCGCTTGGCTGATGTTGCGGGGCGCCAGTGCCCACAACTTGAAGGGGATCGACGCGCGTATCCCGCTCGGCAGGTTTGTTTGTATCACGGGCGTCTCCGGCTCTGGCAAGTCGACGTTGCTGATCGACACCCTGTATCGGCGGCTGGCTCAGATACTCCACGGCTCCCACGATCTGGCGGGTGATCACGACTGTGTTGAGGGTGTCGAGCAGATCGATAAGATCATCAATATCGATCAATCGCCCATCGGTCGCACGCCGCGCTCAAATCCAGCCACCTATACCAGCGTTTTCACCCCTATCCGCAAGCTTTTCGCCTCGCTGCCGGAGGCCAAGATCCGCGGCTATGATAAGGGGCGTTTCTCATTCAACGTGAAGGGCGGTCGTTGCGAGTCCTGCAAGGGCCACGGGACGCTGCGCATTGAGATGCAGTTCCTGCCCGATATTTACATCCCTTGTGATGTCTGTCACGGGCGGCGCTACAATCGCGAGACGCTCCAGGTGCGTTACAAGGGAAAGTCAATCGCCGATGTGCTCGACATGACTATGGACGAGGCGGCGGAGTTCTTCGAGAACATCCCCAAGATCGTGCGCAAGCTGGAGACGCTGCAAGACGTGGGGTTGGGATACATCAAGCTGGGGCAGCCCTCGCCGACGCTTTCGGGCGGCGAGGCGCAGCGGGTCAAGCTCTCCCGCGAATTGAGCAAGCGGGCGACTGGGCAGACGCTCTACGTGCTCGACGAGCCCAGCGTTGGGCTCCATGCCGCCGACGTGGATAAATTGATCGCGGTGCTCAATCGGCTAGTGGACGCGGGCAACACGGTGGTCATCATCGAGCACCACCCCGACATCATCAAGGTCGCCGATTGGATCATCGATCTGGGGCCGGAGGGCGGTGAGGCCGGCGGGGAGATCATCGCCGAGGGCACACCGGAGCAGGTGGCGCAGGTAGAGGATAGCTCCACGGGGCAGTTTTTGCGGCGGGTGTTGCGTGGGGGATTCAGAGAGAAATAATTTACTCACCCCGCTCGCTCTGGATCTGGCGATCCAGAGCTAAAACCGCCGGATTGCCAAATCCGGCGGGAGCGACACCGGTAGGTTATTTATTTCCAAGCCCCTGGTCGGCGTGAGGATTGAGAAGTACTACGTAAAGCAGGCTCTTTTTACAAAGAAGCCGCCGGGCCTGAATGATCGGCCCGGCGGCTTGTTTTTACTTATTTGTCTTTTGGGAAGTGTTACTTCCCGAACACGGCGTCGAGCGTCTCGTTCGGCACGTCCCAGACTACGTCGTGCGGCGGGAGTTTCTCGTACTGCATGAACTCCGGTATGCGGTCGTCCGCCTCGGTGAAGCCGGCCGCGCGGTTGAAGGCCAGCTCCTTATCCAGAATCTCCTGGCCGATGCGCGTCACGTCATCCCCGGTCCATTCGGTGCCCAGCACCCCGTTGCACTCCTCGACCATGCCCTCGAAGCCCTCGGCGATGTCCAGGATGGCGAAGGCGATGAACAAGCAATGCCCTGCCATATCAATGAAGGCCGTGGTCTGCTGGAACGCCCGCACCACATCCGCCTTGTCCACGTCGAACTGATCCAGGTCGCCGCCAACGGCCA
>CAZDYW010000058.1:0-10836 GCA_964509655.1 uncultured Anaerolineales bacterium | reverse complement strand
TCTCCATTCTCCACCCCGCGCAGGTGGAGGATGACGCGCAAGCTCTCATCGGGGGCGGCTTCCTCCAGCGCCCGTTGCAGGTCCGGCTCCAGGAAACTAGATTGGTTCGATCTTTGAGATTGAACCAATCTGCCATTTGCCATTCCCAACAGGAGCAGGATGATGCTGATGAGGTGGAAACCTTTATTTTTGTTCATGATGTTGCCTCCAGTGCCTCCCGTGCGGCCCACGCCGTCGGAGGACTATCAAGTTTGAGTTATTGTAGCACGCTAACGCATAAGGGACAAATGAGTCAAGTTGACGAGGAGGCTATGTCAGGTATACTTTAGTGAAAGTAAAAGTTAAAGGAGCGCAAGATGGATCCTCAGATGAAGAACATTCCAAAAATTTTAGAGATTTACCTCAAAATATCCCAGTACCCAATTCTGGGACACCGCATCCGAGCGCTGATGCGGGAGGAAATTTTTGCCCGTGGCGTGATCACACGGGAGCAGTTTGACCAAGAGGTAAAAGGGAAGGCCATTATCTCCCAGAAACGGGAGGGGCTCTCGGACCCATTCTCACAAGAACCGACCCAGATATGGCAGGAGCGTGTGGCCCAGATTCGCGATCATATGACCGACTTCTATTTTGCCTACAATTTGCCCCATACTCTCTTCGAGGAGATAGTTCACCAAGTATTGTCCGAGAGAGTTCCAGATCAGGAAGTGACGCTCTCCTTCAATCCCGAAATGGCGCCGCGAAACATTCTGCTAGCCCAAGCGAAAAAATTCTCCATGCTTCCGGAAAAACAGCGCAGTCTGGTGAGCCATCACTTGAAGGAGATGAACGTGGTCTTGATCAAGAGCCTGATCAGCGACCAGCTAAAATTCGTCCAGCTGGCGCGAGGGTTTCTCGATCCCTCCGACTTTGAATTGATCAACGAAAGACGCATCGGCGAGGGGAAGATCGGGGGCAAGGCGGCCGGGATGCTGTTGGCCTGGAAGATACTCCAACAAGAATGTGAGGCTGAGACGAACACTTGCACCCACGTCGTCATACCCGATTCCTACTTCATCGGAGCCGATGTCTTCTATGATTTCCACGCTATAAACAACTTCGATCAGTTTATCAATCAGAAATACAAATCTGAGGAGGACATTCGGGAGGAATATCCGCACATTCGGGATGCGTATGTAAAGGGCCGCTTCCCCGACGAGGTGAAGCGCCGCTTGACGCGGCTGTTGGTGGAAGTGGGGAATACTCCCTTGATCGTGCGCTCGTCCAGTCTCTTGGAGGATAACTTCGGATTCTCATTCGCTGGTAAATATGATAGCTTTTTCTGCCCTAATCAAGGTTCACTGGAGGATAATCTGAATGTGTTGACGCAGGCCATCAGTCGCGTGTATGCCAGTGTCTTGAGCCCGGATGCGCTACTCTATCGACAGCGTATGGGGCTGGTCGATTATGATGAGCGGATGGCTATCTTGATCCAGAAAGTCCAAGGCCAAAAGTATGGGCATTACTTTTTCCCATCCCTTGCCGGTGTGGGCTTCAGCCGCAATCCGTTCCGCTGGAGCCGTCGGATTCGTCCCGAGGGTGGACTGCTGCGTTTGGTTTTGGGGCTGGGCACACGCGCTGTGGACCGAGTGGCAAGTGACTACCCGCGCATGGTGGCGCTCAGTCATCCTCAGCTTCGACCGGAGGCGGACCCTAGGGAAATCCGCAGATACTCTCAACATTTCGTGGACGTGATCGATCTGGAGACCAACGATTTCAAGACTCTGCCTGTGGATGATGTGTTGGGTTTGGATTATCCGAACATTCGACTCATCGCTTCTCAGGACAAGGGTGATTACCTGCAACCCATCTACGCCACCGGTTTATCGGGGAAAGATGACTTGGTGCTGACCTTCGATAAGCTCCTGAAGAATGCGAACTTTGTGGGGCTGATGCGCACCGTTTTGCAGAAGCTAGAGCGCAATTACGGCCGGCCGGTTGATGTTGAGTTCACGGTGGAGATCACCTCTGACTATCCACCGAATTTTATTCTCCATCTGCTCCAATGCCGCCCGCAGAGCCGTTACGAGGCGGGCGGTCACATCCACATCCCGGAGGTCTCGTCGCAGGATATCGTTTTCCGCTCGCAGCGCATGGTGCCCCGTGGGCGGGTCAACGCGATACGCTACATCGTCTACGTAGACCCCACCCAATACTCTCATGCCCCTGACCGCACCACGCAGCTCGAAATAGCTAGAGTAATCGGCCGGCTCAACAAGCGGTTGGAGAAAGAGTGCTTCATCTTAATGGGGCCGGGAAGATGGGGCTCCACCAACGTTGAGTTAGGGGTCAAGGTTTCCTACGCTGACATCTACAACACCCGCGCTCTGGTGGAGATCGCACAGTCCAGGGATGGCAACACCTTGGAGGTCTCCTATGGCACACACTTCTTCCAGGATCTGGTCGAAGCTCACATCTATCCTTTGCCTCTCTATCCCGATGCACCTGGCACGATCTTCGACCGAGCTTTTTTCGAGGATGCGCAGAACATGCTGGGAGAATTGCTCCCCGAAGATGCATCAATTGGGAATTTCGTCAAGGTGATCGATGTGCCAGCTTCCACTGAGGGGCGCTACATGGATCTGGTGATGGATGATGAGCAGGATGAGGCTTTGGCATATCTCCACTGGAAGTAAGTGGGGTTGGCAAGCCATCACGAACGTATGTGGGATTAGATGAAAGGCTTTTCATCATAACTCAAGCATACATTGCCAGCAAGGCCCGACATTGGTATAATTACCAAATCCCCGATCGATTCGAGCTTGAAAGGGATCGCTCGTATCCTCTTAATATTTCGGGGCCAACAGGCCAGGCTCCCACGCTGTAAGCGAAGCGACGCAGTCCGGCGGCGTGGGAGCCGCCTCTGCTATGAATTCCCCCAGGTTATTGAGAAGGTACTATCTCTATATCCCGCCCGAAAACTCATATGGGGGCAAATTTAGTCGCACGGATTCGGGACCTGACGATCCCTGGCGGAAACAAAAAGGTGTCTGAGTGCCTTTGGGTCTGACACCGAGGTGGCGAAAATGATCGAACTGCATAACTTGACTAAACGCTTCAATGACTTCACTGCCGTAAGCCGCGTCTCGCTCTCTGTGGCGCGAGGAGAGATATTGGCCCTTTTGGGGCCCAATGGGGCTGGGAAGACGACCACAGTGCGCATGCTTGCAGCTATACTCCAGCCGACGGAGGGCAGAGCCACTGTGGCAGGCTATGATGTCACTGAGAATCCAAGAGAAGTGCGTCGGCGCATCGGATTGCTGACCGAGCATCCTGGCCTTTACCTGCGTATGCGCGGAGGGGAGTATCTCAATTTCTTCGGTCGCTTGATGAACCTGGAGGCCGATGAGCGTGAAGATCGGGCCAAGAGGCTGTTGGAACGTTTCGACATGCCGGACGCCTGGGATATTCGCATGGGGGCTTACTCCAAGGGAATGCGACAAAAAATGGCCCTGGCCCGCGCGATGCTCCACAACCCCTCCGTCCTCCTGCTGGATGAGCCCACCTCGGCTATGGATCCCCACAGCGCCAAGCTGGTGCGCGATGCCATACTAGGATTACGCCATCATCGGCGGGCCATCATCATCTGCACGCATAATCTGGCGGAAGCTGAGCTCCTTGCCGACCGCATCGCCATCATCCGGCGTGGAAAGATTATTACGCGGGGAACAGTGGCGGAGTTGAAGGCTCATCTACTCGGCCCTCCGCTGATGGAACTGCACTTGACTCGTCCTGCCGATGGGGTAGTGGATCTTCTCGCCGATTTGGTCGAAGTGGAACAGACCGATGAAACACACTTGCGCTACTTCGCCCCTGATCCGCTGAGGGTCAACCCGTCCGTTTTAAGGATGTTGGCAAGGCGCGATGTGGAGGTTATCACCTTGAGCGAGGTGCCGCGCAGATTGGAGGAAGTCTACTTGCAGGCCGTGGCTAAGCCTTCAGATGAACATTTGCTTTCAAACGCGGGCCCGTTGGAGGGAGAGGAAAATGACCACGATTGAAGATAGGATTGAGGGTTTAGTGACTGGAACTTCGGCCATAACCCGACGCCTTCGTAACCTCACCGGTGAGCCGCTGCGACTGATGATGACCTTGGTCGGACGCGAAATCCGGGATACGCTGCGCGACTGGCGCATGGTGACGCCCATCATTATCTTGACCCTCCTCTTTCCGGCCTTGATGAGCTTCGTAGCGGATATGGCGATGAATTGGGTCGCCAAGTATGGCGCTCCCATCGTCGGTGAGCGTCTTTTACCCTTTCTGTTGCTGATCGTAGGATTCTTCCCCATCTCCTTCTCCTTGGTCATCGCTCTGGAGACCTTCGTGGGAGAAAAGGAGCGCAGAAGCCTGGAGCCGCTTCTGGCGACCCCTCTGACCGATACCCAGCTCTATCTGGGTAAAACCCTGGCGGCCATGATCCCTCCTCTGCTGGCGGCCTATTTGGGGATATCCGTTTACCTTGTCGGCCTTAGTTTCTTCAAGGGCTGGACCCCTCCGCTCGAACTGCTTTTGCTGGTGCTCCTGCTCACCACGGCTGAAGGGATCGTTATGGTCTCCGGCGCGGTAGTCGTATCTAGCCAGACGACCAGCGTGCGGGCGGCTAACTTGCTCGCCAGCTTCATCATCATCCCGATGACCTTCCTCATTCAGGGTGAGGCCATCATTATGTTCTGGGCCGACTACAACGCCTTGTGGTGGATATTTCTCTTTCTGATGGTGGCGGATATAATTTTGGTGCGCATGGGAATCCACCTGTTCAATCGTGAGGCTCTGCTGGGGCGCGAGATCGACCGACTTAATATAACCTTCCTGTGGCGTACTTTTCTGCGGCGCATGCGCTGGGAGCGCTGGTTTTTCAATCGTGATCCTCAAAGGCTTCCGAGGAGCCTCCGCTGGCTGAGCGTGCTCGGCGGGCTCTACCGCTATCAGATCCCCGATATATTGCGGCGCTCGCGGTGGGCCATCGTCATGGTCGTGGCCGGCCTGATACTCACGGTTCCCCTGGGCTTCTTTTTAGCGAATCAATATCCACTGCCGTCGGGACTCTTGCAACTGGAGCAGATCTCCGCTGAGACATTCGCCGCCGTACCGGAAATAGCTTGGTTGCCGAAACTGGGGGTCTGGAACATATTCATCCACAATATTCGTGCTCTTCTGGGCGCAGCGATGCTGGCGATCTTCTCCTTCGGCGCGCTGGCGGTGGCCTTACTGATGGCGCCTATGTCGATCATCGCCTTCTTGGCCGCCCAAGTCACACGCGCGGGATACAGCCCCTGGCTTTTCTTCGGTGCTTTCGTGTTGCCGCATGGTGTCTTTGAGTTGCCGGCTGCGATCATCACCACAGCCCTCGCCGTGCGCCTGGGAGCCACATTTATCTCCCCCCCAGAGGGAACGAGCCTTAGTGAGGGCTGGCTGTGGGCCTTGGCCGATTTCATCAAGGTCTTCATCGCTCTAACTCTACCGCTGTTGGCGCTGGCGGCCTTTATAGAGGTCAGAGTAACTCCCCTGATCGTAGTTCGGGCCTTTGGAGGATGAGTTTTGGCCAGGATAATCACTCTGGGGACTGCAGCGGCGGTCCCTAACGAACAGCATGCAAATACCTACCTGGCGCTGGAGGATGAAGAAGGATGCGACTTCTCTCTGATCGATTGTGGAGAAAACCCTCTGGTGCGGATGCGACGTGCGGGCCTCAATCCGGCTTGCCTACAACGAGTGATTATCACCCATTTCCACCCTGACCATGTTTGTGGCTTGCCATTGCTCGTCATGCGCACTTGGCTCCTGGGACGCACCCTACCCTTGCCGCTCTATGGCTTGCAAGATGCCCTGGATCGCTTTGAGATGATGATGGACTTATTCCGTTGGGGGGAATGGCCGGATTGCTTCCCCATGCCTCATCACCTTGTGCCGGAGGAGTTGAACGCGCCGGTGGTGGAGACCGACACCTTTCGTATCACGGCCAGCCCGGTGCAGCATCTGATACCGACGATGGGGCTGCGGATAGAGAATAAGCGCAGTGGCGGTGTGTTGGCCTACACCAGCGACACAGAGCCTTGTGAAGCCGTCATCGATCTGGCTCGTGACGCCGATATTCTCATCCACGAGGCAGCGCGGGACACCCTGGGACATTCCAGTGCGGCCCAAGCGGGGGAGAATGCCCGCTTGGCCGGTGCTAAGCGGTTGGTGTTGATCCACTATCGCCCAGCCCCGTGGAAATATGACCTTTGGCGGGCGGAGGCAACTGTGGCCTTCGGCGGGCCGGTGGAGTTGGCTAGAGATTTTGGAGTCTACAAGTTCTAGCGCACGCTGCTCACAAAATGAAGGTCGGGCGGCTATCAAACCCGCTCCTTGTTCAGAGTTAATTTGACAAAAAAACGAAAATCTTTATAATATTGGATTGCGGATACGTCCACCCTACGAAGCGCTGAGCCAAGAGCCCCCAGCGCTTCTTTGTGCTACAAATTCAGGAGCCTCCCATTAGACAGGAAGTGAGATGAATAACGAAAGCAATATGCTAGAAGCGCAGGATTTCCGAAGGTTGCGCATTAGCCTGGCGTCGCCCGACCAGATACGTTCTTGGTCCTACGGCGAGGTCACTAAGCCCGAGACTATAAACTATCGTCGCCTTCGCCCTGAGAAAGATGGGCTTTTCTGCGAAGCCATCTTCGGCCCCACCAGGGATTATCAATGTTATTGTGGTAAGTATAAGAATGTCCGTTACAAAGGTATTGTTTGTGACAAGTGCAATGTCGAGGTGACACGATCCTCGGTGCGCCGCGAGCGGATGGGGCACATTGATCTGGCCGCGCCGGTCGCGCACACTTGGTACACTCGGCGCGTTCCCAACCACCTCAGCAAGCTGGTTGGCATCACCAAGCGCGACATGGATCGGGTGCTTTACTTCGCCCAGTATATTATCATCAACGTGAATGAAGAGGCGCGTCAAAAAGCCCTCAAAAGATTGGAAGAGGAGTTTCGAGAAAGAAAGAAGCAGCGAGAAGCCGTAGCGCAGGAGAGCGTCGAGGCGCTGGAAGAACGGCTGGAGAAAGAGAAAGAAAAGATCGAAGGACAGGTGGAGGAAGTCGGCACCCGCTTGGATGATGAGCTCGCTAAAGCGACGGAAGAAGTAATCGAAGAAGCCCAGACATTGCAAAAGAAGATCGAAGATCGCCAAGGAGAGGTTCTCCGAGCTCCGATCGTCTTCAAGCCCACCGGTACCATCATAGGCGAGGCCGGTGTCACTTTGGGGCGGGAACATCTGAGCCTGCTCAATCAAACTGTCCAGGATCACCTGAGCCAGTTGGAGGAAGAGACGAAAGCGGAGAAAAAGAGTAAAATCACGCCTGTGCGTTCCGATCTGGAGCGTTGGCGTCAAGCCACTGAGGATGAGGTCGCTCGTATTGAAGAGCAAATGCATCAGGATATAGAGGCTTGGCGATCAGAACTTGACGATAAGCGCGAGGAATTATTGAGCTTGGCCAATTATCAGTGCTTCGGTGAACCTCGCTTGCGGGAACTGAAGAGTAAATGGGGCCAGGTTTTCAAGGCCGGTATGGGAGCTGAGGCATTTTATGAGATTCTGTCCACCATAGACCTGGACAATATCGCTGAGGAGTTATGGCACGAAGTGCGCCATGGCACATCCAAGACCCGCCGCAAGCGCGCTACTCGCAGGCTCCGCATCGTTGAGGCATTGCGCAAGAGCGGCAATCGGGCTGAATGGATTATCATGACCGTCCTGCCCGTCATCCCTCCTGCCCTGCGCCCGATGGTGCAATTGGACGGCGGGCGCTTCGCTACCTCCGACTTGAACGATTTGTATCGTCGAGTCATCAACCGCAACAACCGCCTCAAACGCTTATTGGACCTGGGAGCGCCGGATGTGATCGTGCGCAATGAGAAGCGCATGTTACAGGAAGCGGTGGATAGCCTGATCGACAATAGTCGTGGCAAGGCCCGCTCCCGTCGCGGTCGCCGTGAACTGAAATCGCTCAGCGATATGTTGAAGGGGAAGAAAGGACGCTTCCGCCGCAACCTGCTGGGCAAGCGAGTGGACTACTCCGGTCGTTCCGTCATTGTAGTCGGCCCCAAGCTTAAGATGCACCAGTGTGGCCTGCCCAAGACGATGGCTTTGGAGCTTTATCGCCCCTTCGTTATCAGCAAGCTGGTCGAATACAACTACGCCACCAATGTCAAGGCGGCCAAGCGCCTCATCGAGCGCGGCAGACCAGAGGTGTGGGAGGTGCTGGATGAGGTGATTAAGGATCGTCCCGTCTTCCTCAACCGCGCCCCTACCTTGCATCGCTTGGGCATTCAGGCCTTCGAACCCGTGCTGGTCGAGGGCAAGGCGATCCACATCCACCCGCTGGTATGCGCCGCCTTCAACGCTGACTTCGACGGCGATCAGATGGCCGTCCACGTACCCCTTTCGGAGAAGGCGGTTCAAGAGGCCCGCACGCTGATGCTTTCCAGTCACAACCTGCTCAAGCCAGCCAACGGTCAGCCCATCGTCGGCCCGACCAAGGATATGTGTTTGGGCATTTACTACTTGACGATGCATGACCCCACGCACACCGATGAGGAGACCCGTCCCTTCGTTGACCTCGAAGAGGTAGAGCTGGCTTACTCGCTTGGTCATGTGCAAATTCACTCCCCCGTCGTCGTGGCGCAGGTATATGAAGACCTAGAGCTCAACCAGGAACCCGTAGAGACCACAGTGGGACGTTGCATTTTCAACACTGTGCTCCCCGATGAGTTGCGTTTCATAAACCGTCCGATGAACAAGGGCGCTCTCCAGGAACTGATCGGCCTCTGTTACCGCCGAATGGGCCGCGATGAGACTACGGAAACAGCTGACCGCATCAAGAACCTGGGCTTCCGGTATGCTACCCGTTCGGGAACCACAATTGCCATCTCTGATCTGATCATCCCGGATGAGAAAAATGACATCCTCAAGGAGACGGATAACATCGTCTCTGAGGTGAATCGCCAGTACCGGCGCGGCCTTTTGACCGAGGAGGAGCAGTACACTCGCACCGTAGAGTTGTGGTCAAGGGCCCGTGAACAGGTCTCTGAGGTGGTCTCCAATGCCCAGGACCCAACAGGATCGGTGGCCGTTATGGCCCAGTCGGGAGCCTCCAAGGGCGGATTTGGCCCCATCGCCCAGTTGGCCGGTATGCGCGGACTGATGGCCGATCCCTCTGGGCGCATCATTCCACTGCCCATCCGCAGTAGTTTGCGAGAGGGGCTCTCAGCCCTGGAGTACTTCATCAGCACTCACGGTTCGCGCAAGGGGCTCGCCGATACAGCCTTGCGCACAGCCGACGCGGGTTACTTGACGCGCCGACTGGTTGACGTCGCCCAAGATATCATCATCAACGCCCATAACTGTGGCACTCGAGGCGGCATCTGGATCCGCGCCGATGACGACATCGGCGGGCAGAGCATGCCAGAGCGGTTGATCGGGCGAATGGCCGCCGCGCCATTGGCGGACCCGGAGACGGGTGAGTTGATCCTAGATCGCAATGAGGAGATCAACGAGGAAATCGCAGCAGTGATTGAGGAGCGTGAGGTTGAGAAAGTGATGGTGCGCTCCCCGCTGACCTGCCAGTTGCGCCACGGCATCTGTGCAATGTGTTATGGGCGTGACCTGGGACGCGGCAAGATGGTAGAAATCGGGGCTGCGGTTGGCATCGTCGCTGCTCAATCCATCGGCGAGCCCGGCACGCAGTTAACGCTGCGCACTTTCCACACCGGCGGTGTAGCAGCTGGTGGCGACATCACCGTCGGCCTCCCGCGTGCTGAGGAGTTGTTTGAAGCACGCAAGAAGCCCAAGGGTGAGGCTCCTATCGCTCAGATCGGCGGCGCTGTGCATCTTCACAAGTCCAGAGGCCGGCGATATGTCATCATCGTCGATACCAAGACGAAGAAATTTGAATATGACATCAAGCCGGGTTGGACGATTCTGGCCGAGGATGAGAGCAAGGTCGACGAGGGAGAGGTTCTGGCACGCATTTCTGGCGAGGATGGCGAACAGCAGATTCTGGCCGAAAAAGAAGGGCGCATCCTGTGCGATGATCGGCACATCACCCTCATTCATGAAGATCGCCGGGAGATCAGGCATAAGATTCCTCAGGCGGGTCGCTTGTTGGTCGAGGAGGGGCAGCGCATCGCGCCCGGTACACAGCTCATCGAGGGTGTCCGTAACCCACGTCACATCCTCCAGGTGCTCGGTCACGATGCCACAGAACAATATTTGCTCTCCGAGGTGCAGCAAGTTTACCGCTCACAGGGCGTGAACATCAACGACAAACACTTCGAGATCATCTTCCGTAAGATGCTGAGCAAGGTGCAAATCACATCTTCTGGGGATACGGAGCTTTTGCCCGGCGAGCTGGTGCGGCGTCTTGAGTTGGAGGATATCAATCATCGGGTAATCCAGGATGGCGGGCAACCAGCCAAGGCCAAGCCTGTGTTATTAGGTGTCACCAAGGCGGCTTTGAACACCGAGAGCTTCCTTTCGGCGGCTTCTTTCCAGCATACCATTCGGGTGTTGACCGAAGCGGCTGCCGAGGGCAAGGAGGATCCACTCCTGGGGCTGAAGGAGAATGTGATTATTGGCAAGCTGATCCCAGCCGGCACCGGCTATCGCGGCGACAACCCTTCCTCAGATGGACCAATCAACAGTTACGAAGGCATGCCCTTGAATCTGCCCGAACCTGAACAGCCGATTGAGGTAAGTGAGGAAATAGAAGTTGCGGCGGAGGAAAGGGAAACAGAAGCCGAAGTAAAAGAGAA
>CAZDYW010000057.1:9748-10850 GCA_964509655.1 uncultured Anaerolineales bacterium | reverse complement strand
TTCGATCCGGAGCGGGGCGGAGGGCTGTGTCGGGATTGCTACGCTGCACACGGGCGGCGCCAGGGAGCTGTGGCGCTCTCGCCCGGCGGGTTGTGGTTTTTGCAGGAGTGTCAGCGCGGGCCTTACAGCCGCTTGCGCGAGCAAGGCTTCACTCCCACCGTTCACGAGCAGGCCGAGCGCGTGATGCGGCGCTACATCACCCATCACCTGGAGCAAGATGTGAGAGCGGGCGTCTTTCTGCGACAACTGAGACTGAGGATGACGCGGTGAGAGAAAAGATACAGGCGCATCTCAGGGCAATTGAGGCTGAAAAATCGGTGCGCATCGTGTACGCCTGTGAGTCGGGAAGCAGGGCCTGGGGCTTTCCTTCAGCCGATAGCGATTACGACGTGCGCTTCATCTATCTCCATCCCCGTGATTGGTATCTGTCAATCGACGTGGAACGGAAGCGGGACGTTATCGAGGAGATGGACGGCAAGCTCGACCTCAGCGGTTGGGATCTGCGCAAGGCGCTTCGACTCCTGCGGAAGGGCAATCCACCATTGATAGAGTGGCTGAGATCGCCCATCGTCTACTTGGAGAAGTTCAAGGTCGCTGACCAGATGCGCGATTTGATGTCGGAATACTATTCGCCTGTGGCTTGCTCCTATCATTACTTTCACATGGCGCGGGGCAATTACCGCACCTACCTGAAGGGGACGACTGAGGAGCCGAACACGGTCTGGGTCAAGAAGTATTTCTACATGCTGCGTCCTCTCCTGGCAATCAAGTGGATCGAGCAAGGATGGGGCGTCGCGCCGACGGAGTTCCAGGTTCTGGTCGATAGGATCGTCGATTCGCAGGCGCTCAAGGAGGAGATCAACGGGCTCGTCGAGGCCAAGCGTGGTGGCGATGAGCTGGATCGCGGCCCGCGCCTTCCTCTGATCGATCAGTTTATCAGAAATGAGATGGTGCGTCTGGGGGATAAGCGCTTCGAGCGCGAATACGACGTGCCAAAGCCGCCGGTGCGTGATTTTGACGCAGTGTTCAGGGTTGCGCTCGAAGAGGTGTGGAACTCGTCAGGCGGAGCGATGGCATGATGGCGCGGGCTGCGTATGTCTAT
>CAZDYW010000057.1:0-9648 GCA_964509655.1 uncultured Anaerolineales bacterium | reverse complement strand
TGTGGAACTCGTCAGGCGGAGCGATGGCATGATGGCGCGGGCTGCGTATGTCTATCTCGACGAGTCGGGACAGCCCCGCCAGACGAAGAGACCTGAGGACACCTTCGTCGTCGCCGCGCTGCGCGTGGAGGCCCCGGACCGACTGCGCAAGCTGTTTCGGCGCACTAGAGGGTATGCGCTGCCCAGGCGCTTGCGGCACATAAATGAGGTCAAAGCCAGCGCTGCACCGGATCGCTTTCGAGAGCAACTCTACCGTGGCTTGGCCGACCTGGGGAAGAACTTGGTGATTCACAGTACTATCCTGCATACATCCGATCTGCCCTATCCCTTGCGAAAGTACGAAGGAATCCTGTATGCCCACACGACAACACGCACGGCGGCGCGATGTGTGAATCCAAGCGACCGATATATCAACTTTCTGCTTGATAAAAGGGACATGCCCGATTTGCCTGTGTCCCAGCTTGACGCCCACTTGCAGGCCGGGATGGGGTTTGGTATGTCCTTCGGAGCTTACCTTGAGATTGGGCATCGTGATTCCACGACTGACGTTGGGATACAGGCAGCCGATTTCGTATGCTGGGCACTGTACCAAAAATACCAGCGTGGAGATACACGCTGGTATGATTTCATCAATTCGCGGATTGCTAGCGAGTGTGTTATGTTTCGGGGAAAATAAAAAAGGACCGGTGCCTACTGGGCGTTAGTCCCTGCCTTAACCCCTCTCTGAGGGAAACAACAGGGGACCCAATAGGCCTTATCCGCGTCCTTTTCTGGCAACATTTTACCACAAAAGCGGCCTACTGTCAAAAGGAGAATATCAAATGAGCCGTCCACTTACTTTTCAGCAAGTAATTTTACGTCTACAGGATTATTGGGAGGACTATGGCTGTCTGATTTGGCAGCCTTACAGCGAGAAGGTCGGTGCGGGGACGATGAACCCGGCCACTGTGCTGCGCGTGCTGGGGCCGGAGCCCTGGAACGTGGCCTACGTGGAGCCCTCCTATCGGCCTGACGATGGCCGCTTCGGCGATAATCCCAACCGCATGCAGATGCACACTCAGTTCCAGGTGATCCTCAAGCCCGATCCCGGCAACCCTCAGGAGATCTACCTGAACAGTCTCTACGCGCTGGGCATCCGCCGCGAGGAGCACGACATCCGCTTCGTCGAGGATAACTGGAAGAGCCCGGCGCTGGGTGCCTGGGGGCTGGGTTGGGAGGTTTGGCTGGACGGGCTGGAGATCACGCAGTATACCTATTTCCAGCAGTCGGGTGGCCTGACCCTCGATCCGGTCTCGGTGGAGCTGACCTACGGCTTGGAGCGCATTGTGATGTTTTTGCAAAATGTGCGCTCGGTTTGGGACATCGACTGGGATGGACGGCACACCTACGGCGAGATCTATCTGCCGCAGGAGGTGGAGCATTGCCGCTACGCCTTCAACTTGGCCGACGTGGAGCGCTTGAAGCGGATGTATGATCTCTATGAGGCCGAGGCACGGCGTTGTCTGGAGAACGAGCTGGTCATCCCGGCTCATGATTACGTCCTGCGCTGTTCTCACACCTTCAACCTGCTCGATACGCGCGGGGCCATCGGTGTGACCGAGCGGGCGACCTATTTCCACCGCATGCGCAGTCTGGCCAGCGAGGTAGCAGATGCTTACGTGGAGCAGCGGCAGCGGCTGGAGTATCCGTGGCTCGACGAGGAAGTTTCAGGTTTAATGTCACAGGTTTCAAGTTCTCTAACTAACCCGAAACGTGAAACCCTTGAACCTGAAACCCTGTTGCTGGAGGTGGGCACGGAGGAGTTGCCCGCTGCCGATCTGGATGGCGCGCTGGTTCAACTGCGCGAGATGGTGCCGCAGCGGCTGGAGGAGGCGCGGCTCGATTATGACGGCTTGCGCGTACTTGGCACGCCTCGACGGTTGGTCATTCTGGTTGAGGGGCTGGCGCCCAAGCAGCGATCGGTTGAGGAGCTGGTGAAGGGGCCGCCGGCGCGCATCTCCTTTGACGCGGATGGCAACCCGACCAAGGCCGCGCTGGGATTCGCCCGTGGTCAGGGCGTGAGCGTGGATGAACTAGAGGTGCGGGATGTGGACGGCGGCGAATATGTGGTGGCGCTCCGACGTGAGGAGGGGCAGTCGACCGCCGAGGTGCTGCCGGATTTGCTGGTCGATCTGATCGGTGACTTGCGTTTCCAGATGAGCATGCGCTGGAACGAGACCGGTATCGTCTTCTCTCGCCCCATCCGCTGGTTGGTGGCGCTGCTGGGCGAAACGCTCATTCCCTTCGAGTATGCCGGCGTCGTCAGCGGGCGCGTCAGCCGTGGCCTGCGTCCGGAGGGCTCTCCCACGTTCGAGGTCACGCGGGCGGAGGAATATCTGGCGCTGCTGGAGCGACACCATGTGATGGTCGACTCTGATGAGCGGCGAACTTTCATCGCTGGGGAAGCGGAGCGTTTGGCCGAGAGTGTAGGCGGTCATATCCCCGACGATCCCGGCCTGCTGAGCGAGGTCACCCATCTGGTCGAGCAGCCCACGCCCTTCCTGGGGGAGTTCGAGGAGAAGTATCTCTCATTGCCCGCCCCGGTGCTCGTGGCGGTGATGAAGAAGCATCAGCGCTACTTCCCGATCTACCAATCCACTGAGCTGCTTCCCTACTTCATCGCGGTGCGCAATGGTGGGGAAGAGCACCTCGACATCGTGCGGCGGGGCAACGAAGAGGTCATCCGCGCCCGGTTTGCCGACGCCGATTACTTTTACGAGGAGGATACGAAGCGGCCCCTGGAGGATTTCCTGCCTCGGTTGGACACCTTGACTTTCGAGGAGCATTTGGGCTCGATGCTGGATAAGACCCGGCGCTTGGAGCAATTGGCGCCCGTGCTGGCTGGTATGCTGGACTTGAGCGATGAGGAGGCGGCGATCACTGAGCGGGCGGCCCATCTCTGCAAGGCTGATCTGGCGACTCAGATGGTGGTCGAGCATACCAGCTTGCAAGGTGTGATGGGGCGTGAGTATGCGCTGAAATCGGGGGAGGAGCCCGCTGTGGCAAGGGCCATCTTCGAGCATTACCTGCCGCGATCCTCCGGCGATGCGCATCCGGAAAGCAAGGCAGGCCTGGCGGTAGGGCTGGCGAATCGATTGGACAGCTTGGCTGGGCTCTTCGCCGTGGGGCTGACCCCTACCGGATCGTCCGACCCTTATCATCTGCGAAGGGACGCGCTGGGGCTGGTTGAGAATCTGCTGGCGCACGAGTGTTCTTTCTCTGTGGAGGAGGGGCTGGCGGCGGCGGGCGAATTGTTGCCGGTGGAAGCCTCGCGGGAGGCCTTGGCCGAGGCGCTGGATTTTGTGGTCGAGCGGCTACGCGGTTATCTGCGCGATGAGGGCTTCCGCTACGATGTGGTGGATGCGGTGCTGGCAGCGCGTGGTGAGGATCCTTACCGTGCCCATCGAGCGGCTGAGCAGCTCTCCCAGTGGGTGGAGCGCGAGGATTGGGAGCGGATACTGGATAACTACTCCCGCTGTGTGCGCATCACGCGCGATTTTGAGGAGCAGTTTGAGCTTGATCCGGAGTGTTTCGTAGAACCGGCGGAGGAGGAGCTGTACGTGGCCTATCAGGCGGCTCGTGCCCAAGTCACATCGGGGAGCACAGTGGATGAGTTCTTCGAAGCATTCGTGCCGCTGGTGGATGTCATCGACTACTACTTCGACCGGGAGTCGGGTGTGATGGTGATGGACGAGGATGAGGAAGTGCGGCGTAATCGTCTGGCGCAGTTGCAGCACATCGCGGCGTTGGCCGATGGCATCGTGGACTTGAGCCGGCTGGAGGGATTCTAGTACAGCTCGGCTGAAGTTTCTCGTCAGTTTGTGCTCTAAGGGGATCGCCAGATCCCCGTCCCGACTACCGGTTTGAGACGGGTTTCTTCGCACAGGGCCGGGATCGTTCGACTGAGCTCACGCCGAAGGCTCACGTCGAGGTCTGGCGATCCCTGGTGAGCGTAAACTGGCGGATGATTTCCGCTGTGGTGTACTAGTGAATGAAGCAATAAGTAAAGGGGAAATTAATAATGGAACCGGTAACTCGTGTAGTAGTTTTCCAAGACGAATTACCAGAGTTGGTAAGAGAATGGCTAACAGCGGCTGGGCGCTCTCCAGGCACTCCAATCGAACTATACTTTCTATCTGATGAATTGCTCATCCGTCCACAGGCGTCGGAAAGCCAAGATTTAGAAGACTGGCTGGAAGATGCTATGGCTCGTTACGATAGTTTACTGCAACGTTTAGCTTCAGCGTAGCTTGATGTATTCTCTAAGCCCACTTGAGGTCATTTCTATTCAGCGTGTTGTAATCCACAGATATGGTGGTTCATCGGGGGTGCGTGATCTGGGATTGCTTAAATCTGCGCTTGCCGCTCCTCGTCACACTATGTTCGGGGAAGAACTATATCCCGACCTAGCATCAAAGTGTGCAATTCTACTTTTCCTGATAGTAGAAAATCATCCCTTCGTAGATGGAAACAAACGCACAGCTTTCCTCTCAACTTTGCGGTTTGCCGAAATGAATAGTCACACGTTTGATGCTACTGAAGAGCAATTGTTCAATTTGACCGTAGGCATCGCCAGCGGCCAGCTCGATAAAGATGATGTTACGGCCTGGATGCACGAGCATTTGCGCTCACTTTAACTTCTCGGTCCACAGGAAGCATCAGAAAACAAAAAAGCCCCCGTCTCGATGACGGGGGCTTTTGATTCCTGTGCTGCGTGAGACTAACCGCCCAGGTAGGCCGCTTTGACCTCCGGGTTCGCGGCTACTTCTTGGGCTGGGCCTTCGAGCACGAAGCGCCCGGTCTCCAGAACGTAGGCGCGATCGGCGATGGAGAGTGCCATCTGCGCGTTCTGCTCTACCAGCAGGATGCTGGTGCCCTGCGAATTGATCTCCTGAATGATGGCGAAGATCTCATCCACCAGGAAAGGGGCTAGTCCCATCGATGGCTCATCCAGGAGCAACAGCTCCGGCTCTGACATCAGGCCCCGTCCCATCGCCAGCATCTGTTGCTCACCACCGGAGAGCGTGCCGCCATACTGGTCGAGCCGTTCCTTAAGGCGGGGGAAGCTCTTGAAAACGCGCTCCAAGCTTTGCTTGATGCTCTTTTGATCGGTGCGCGTGAAGGCTCCCATATCCAGATTTTCCTTCACCGTCAGCGGGGCGAATATCTTGCGCCCTTCCGGCACTTGGACTATGCCCATCTCGACGATGTCGTAGGCGGGTGTTTTGGTGATTTCTTCATTCTTGAACTGGATGCTACCGCCTCGGGCACGCACGAGGCCGGAGATCGTGTTCAGCGTGGTCGATTTGCCTGCACCGTTGGCTCCGATCAGGGTTACGATCTCGCCCTTCTCCACGTGGAAGGAGATGCCTTGTAGCGCGTGGATCGCGCCATAGTAGACGTTTAGATCATTGACTTCTAATAGCATTGTTACAGCTCCTTCGTTGCGCGACTGCCCAGGTAAGCCTCAATCACCTTCGGATTGTTCCGTATTTCGTCCGGCGTGCCCCGCGCGATGATCTCTCCGAAGTCAATGACGGTCATCCATTCGCAGATGCCCATCACGACCCGCATCTGGTGCTCGATGAGGAGCACTGTCAGGTCGAAACGATCGCGGATGAAGTGAATTAGCTCCATCAACTCGACGATCTCGCCGGGGTTCATTCCGGCGGCTGGCTCATCCAGTAGGAGCAGATCAGGCTCGGTGGCCAAGGCGCGGGCGATCTCCATGCGGCGCTGCTCACCGTAGGGTAGGTTGGCGGCCAGCGTATCTTGATATTTCTCCAGTCCGAACACGCTCAGGAACTCTATCGCTCTTTCTGTCATCTCCTTTTCGCCTCGGTCGAAGCGTCTGGAACGCAGGACGCCGTCGAAGATGTTATAGCTCGCGTGTGGATGGTAGGCTACGCGGACATTGTCCAGAACGGTCAGGTTAGGGAAAATGCGGATGTTCTGGAATGTGCGTCCGATGCCCAGTTGAGTGATTTCGTGGGCTGGCCTGTCGGTGATATTATCGCCTTGGAAGATGATGCGGCCATCGCTGACCGGATAGGTGCCGGTGATCATGTTGAAGATGGTCGTCTTGCCGGCCCCGTTTGGCCCGATCAGTCCGACCAATTCTCCTTCTTTGATCTCCACGTCGAAGTCGTGAACGGCGCGTAGGCCACCGAAAAACTTAGTCAGGCCGTCGATTTTCAAAACGGTCGTATTATTTTTTTGTGGCATTGTCAACTCGCCTCCTGCTTCCCGTTTCCTGTCTCCTGCTTCTCGTTTCCTGTCAGGGTCTCCGGACGCTTCAAGAAGCCTAGTTCGTTGGTGCCCATAATGCCCTGGGGGCGGAACAGCATCACGAACAGGAGGATCAAGGGGTAGATGACGTAGCGCCAGTCGATCAGCTCTGCCGGCAGTACGCGCAATCCCTCAAGTAGGGTCACGAAGACGTAAGCTCCTATTGTTGTGCCGGTCATGCTTCCCACACCGCCAAAGACGACCATCACGAATGGGTCGATGGATTTCAGCCAGGTGAAGTTGGAGGGGTGGAGGAAGGCGTACAAATGCGCATACAGGCCACCGGCCAGCCCACCATAAGCGCAGCCGATGGTGTAGGCCAGCAGCTTATATTGATAGGTGTTGATGCCCATCGTCTCGGCTGCCGTGGCCTCGTCCCGGACGGCGAGGATGGCCCGGCCTGTGCTTGAGTAGATGAGGTTGCGCATCACGATGAGGGCTATCGCTACGCAGGCTAGCACCCAGGGCCATGTGGTTAGCTGGGGGATGGCTACCATGCCTCGCGCTCCCTTCATCGTGGGGATCAGCTTGTCGGCGTTGTTGAAGAAGACGTATGCCATTACGCCGAAGCCCAGCGTGGCGATACAGAGGTAGTCATAGGTCAGGTTCAGGAGCGGCAGGCCGACGAGGAAACCGACAAGCGCGGCCAGGATGGTGCCCACTATCAGCGCGATTGCGAAGACGACTTGCTGGGATATGGCGGGTGGTAATACACCCAGCACTGAGGGCGCGATAGCCAGAATGCCCTTGCGTACCAGCCAGCCGCTTCCGCCGCCGATGACGACAATGATCACCCCGGTGACGAGGATGGTGACCGTAGTCGTTAACACCGAGGCTTCGAATGGGGTGAGCAATTCGTCCAGTTTATCTCGCAAGTTCCGCCTGCGATGACCGATATCAAGGTATGAGATCGCCAAGAGGGCCAGGATGAAGCCGGTCTCGATTCCCAATGCGCCGGCCAGGGCGCCGACTGGGCTTCCGCTCCACTGTGTGACCCAATCCTTGGTGATCAGAGCGGATGAGTAGGCCCCGATGCCGTAGAATGCGGCTTGGCCGATGGCGAAAAGTCCCGCGTAGCCATACTTCATATTCAAGCCCAAGGCCGATATGCCCAGGATTGTACCGGCCATAATTATCATCTGCCAGTACTCGGTGAGCCAGCCTTGGCTGAAGGCTATTTGCACCAGGACGCCGACGATGAGGAAGAAAAGTGTGGCCTTTAGCCAGTTGGGTAGTGAGCGAATGTTCATTGTTACTTCACCTCCTCGAACGGATCGCCGAAGATGCCGGTCGGTCTGATGAGGAGCATAGCGATGAGCAGGAGGAAGGCCACGCCATCTTTCAGTGTGGAGCCCAGGGGCACGTAACCTACCGTCATTGCTTCTGTCAGTCCCATAATCAGCGAGCCGACGAAGGCGCCGGGGATGCTTCCGATGCCGCCGATAACCGCGGCCACGAAGGCTTTCAGGCCGGGTTGCAGCCCCATAAAGGTGAAGATCTGGGGGTAAGCGGTAGCGTACAACATCGCTGCTGTGCCGGCCAGCGCTCCTGTGAGAGCGAAGGTGGCGCCGATGACGGCGTTGACGTTGATGCCCATCAGGCGGGCTGTGGGCTTGTCGAAGGCGCTGGCGCGCATTGCTTTGCCGACCTTGGTGCGACCGACGATGTATTGAACGCCCAGGAAGTAGGCGATGGAGACGCCGGCGATGACCAACTGGATGTTGGTGAATGTCACGCCGCCCACGTTCCAGGTCACCAACTCGAAGGGACGTTCAAAAGCTATGTAATCGGGGCTAAAAACAAATTTGAGCGCGGTGAAGTATTCCAGAAAGATGGACATTCCTAGAGCGGTGATGAGGGCTGCGATACGGGGCGCGTCGCGCAGTGGCTTGTAGGCTACTCGGTCTATGATCACTGCCAGGAAGATGCAAGCCAATGTCGCTAGTAGCAGAGCTGGAATAAAAGAGAAGCCATATTGTGTGATACCGTAGAAGGAGACAAAAGCTCCTACCATAAAGACATCACCGTAGGCGAAGTTAATTAGCTTTACAACGCCGTAGACTAGGGTATAGCCCACGGCGATCATAGCGTATACGAAACCGAGCTGTAGCCCGTTGAGGGCCTGTTGCACGAAGGTGACCGGGTTCTCGGCGACCAGTCCGCCAACGACCCTTATGATCACACCAGCTATGCCGGCCAGGATACCCCAACTGAGGGCTTTGAGAATCAATTTGACGACGTTGTCTTTCATACTATCTTCTCTCCTTAAGAGCCTCAGGTGCGCTGGCGGGATGTTGACTCCATCTGTCGACCTGAAAGAGCTCGTTTAGGGGCTTCCAAGGATTGGAGCGCGTCTGGAAATTTCTGAACCCGAGATGTTCGTAGTAACGACTTCAGTCGTTTTTGAACGAGTCCCGATGGCTTTTCGAACTCTTTCCGTAACGAACGACTAGAGTCGTTACTGCGGACGTTCGCTTTCAGACTCGCTCTCAATAGAGAAGTGAGGAGAGGGCAGAAAAAGCCCTCTCCTCACTGATGTTAAAGTGAGCTACGGCGCTACGAACTTGACGAATTCGACATTGCCACCGGTGACGTGATTGATGGCAGCGGTCTTCTGGGGGTCGCCGTATTCGTTGTAGACGATGCTACCGGCCACACCCTCATACTGGGTATCCATCAGCGCGTCCTTCACTGCGGCGGGGTCATCTGTGCCAGCCTCAGAGATAGCCTGCAGCAGCACGCGGGCGGCGTCGTAAGCCAGCGCAGCCAGCGCATCTGGCGGGGCACCGTATTCCGCTTCATAGTTGGCGATGAAGTTCTGCACGATGGGGCGCGGGTCGGCGGGGGAGTAGTGGTTGCTGTGATAGCCGCCGTCCACCGCTTCCAGATCCAGCAGCGGGGAGTCCCAGCCATCGGCGCCTTGCAAGGTGGCCTCGATGCCCTTTTCCTTAGCCTGCTTGGCGATCACGTTGACCTTATTGTAGTAGTCAGGCAGGAAGAGCACGTCAACGTCGGCGTCCGCGACCTTGGTCAGCAAGGCGGCGAAGTCGGTATCTTCCTTGGTGTAGGCCTCGAAGATCGGCACCTCTCCGCCCATCTCCTCGAAGGAGGCTTTGTAGTATTCGGCCAGGCCCTTGACGTAGTCATTGCCCACGTCGTAGAGTACCGCCGCTTTCTGCGCACCGAGGTCGTTGATGGCGAAGGAGGCGTTTACCTCGCCCTGGAAGGGGTCGAGGAAGCAGGCGCGGAAGATGTACTCCTTGTTAGAGCCGTCCTCGTTGATCGTCACCTGCGGGTTGGTCGAGGTGGGGCTCATCTGTA
>CAZDYW010000056.1:9388-10950 GCA_964509655.1 uncultured Anaerolineales bacterium | reverse complement strand
CGAGGTTCCGTTTCTCGGTGCTGAAGTTGATGCCCACCAGGACTAGCTTCCGTCCGCTGCGCTTGTACTTCTCGACGTAGCCCTGTTCACGGATCTGGGCGATGGCGGTTTCGGCGCTTTGGTCACATTTGAACTCGATGATGTAGGCGATGGTGGGGAAGGTCACCACCAGGTCGATGCGCCCACGGCTGGTGAGGACGCTGCTTTGCGCCTCTCCGCCCGAAGCGGCGATCACCAGGTAGAAGATCGTGTGGAAGTAGGCTTCGTCCCTTTTCGTCTCGATGTCGTAGGGGATTGAGGCGAAGATAGCCGTCATCGCCTCGAAGAAGGCCTCCAGGTCTTCCGCGTGCAGGTGTCTGGAGAGTTGCAGCACGTGGGAGCTGGTCTCGCGCTTCACGTCCTTCGTCCAGGCGAAGAGCAGCGATTCGGTGAAGGATGTCTTGACCTCCCGATTGGGATAACCCAGCGTGTAGAGCCGGCCGTCCACATCCTCGATGGTGAGGTAGCCGGTCTGGAAGAGCAGCGCTTCGGGGTTCAAATCATCGACCTCGAAGGTGGTGAAGATCGAGCGGCTCACCTTCAGATCCTCGATGCGGGACAAATCATAGCGCTCTTGCCTGAGCAGATCGACGAGGAAGGTGGGCGTGCCGGTCTCGAACCAGTAGTTCTTCAATTGATTGTAGTCGAACGCCTTGAGTATGGAGAAGGGATTGTAGACGCGCACGTCCTCTTCGGAGAAACGATACCCGTCGTAATACTCGGCCAACTCCGTTTTGACCTCATCTTCGGAAAGCCCAAGCTTTTGGGCCAACTGTCGGATGTAGCCCGCGAAGTGCGTCTCCAATTCATCCTGGGTGTAGCCGAGCATATCGGCGTAAGCCCCGTGCATACTGATGTCATTGAGATTGTTGAGCTCGGAGAAGACGGAGACTTTGCTGAACTGGGAGACGCCCGTGAGGAGGACGAAGCGCAGCGCAGGGACGACGTTGAGGCCCTTCAGCACCCCGAAGAAGCTCTTCAAGACGTCACGGTTGGCCAGGGCGGTCTCCAGCTCCCCCGCGCCCCGCCCGAGATGGCTGATGATCGGCTTGTCGTACTCGTCTATCAGCACGGTCACGGGCATGCCGGTCTTTTGGCGGAGCTTATAGATCAACTCGCCGAACTTTGACACGATTGAGAAGCCCTCAAGCGTCACCCCAAATTTCTGGGCCGTTGTCGTCAGGTAACTTTCCAGATCGGAGCGCAGAATCACCGGCGAGTCGTTGGCTATCTGATTGAAGTCAAGCGCGACGACCGGATGTTCCTCCCATTTCCACTCACCGTGTTCGGCTATCCAGAGCCCCTCGAAGAGCTCCTTTCGTCCCTGGAACAGACACTTCAGCGTGGAGACGAGGAGGGATTTCCCGAAGCGACGCGGGCGAGCCAAGAAGTAGTAGGCGCCCTCCGTCACCAGCCGATGGACGTATTCGGTCTTGTCCACGTAGAGGTAATCCCGCGTCCTCATATTCTCGAAGGATGACTCGCCGATGGGCAGTTTACGCATTCTCGTTCTCATTTGGTCA
>CAZDYW010000056.1:0-9288 GCA_964509655.1 uncultured Anaerolineales bacterium | reverse complement strand
AAGAGCGAAACGGGACAGTTACTAAACTGTCCCGTTTCTTTCTTCTTCTCCTTCTCCAGCGGTTTCATTACCGCCCCACAGTGATCAACCCCTCCATCCCTTCGAACGTCTTCTCTCCGATCCCCGGCACATCCTGAATCTCCTCGACATTACCGAACGATCCGTTTGCCTCGCGGTACTCCACGATCTTCTCCGCCGTCACCGGCCCCACGCCCGGCAGGGACTCCAACTCCACCGCAGTGGCAGTGTTGATGTTAACCGGCGCTCCTTCTGCCTCTTCCTCCGAGGTGCCGCCGGAGACCACCGGTGGCGGGCTGGCCTCGCCCTCGCGCGGGACATGCACCTGCTGCTGATCCTGCAACTCCAGCGCCAGATTGACGCCCGCCAGATCGGCGTCAGAAGCCGGCCCACCGGCCGCGTTGATGGCATCCTGCACAATGCTGCCCAGTTCCAACTCGTAAACCGCTGGATCATTCACCGCACCGCTGACGTAGACGCGGATGGGGGACGGGGTGGGAGTGGGAACCCACGTCGAGGTGGGAAGAGGCGTGGAGACCACGATGGGCTTGCTTGCCTTCTGTGGACGCGGTGTAAAATAACCAATCACGCCCCCGACGATCAAGCCCAGTACCGTGCCGAGGATCACATACACCCGCCACCGCCTGGCTTCCATCCCTACTCCCTGCCCAGTACCTCCAGCAGCAGCCTCACGCCGTTCTCCACATCTGTTTCATCCACCATCTCCGAGGGGGAGTGGACGTAGCGGCAAGGAATGGAGAGACAGCCCGCGGGCACGCCAGCACGTGTCAACTGCATCACCGCCGCATCGGTGCTGCCGCGCTCCATAACCTCCAGTTGATAAGGGATCCCCGCTTCTTTCGCTCGCTCCACCATCAGCTTGCGCACCTGGGGGTGAGCGATCATTCCACGATCCTTCACTTTCACCGCTGGCCCCGCGCCGAGCTTCACCGCCATCGGATGGGCCTCCGGCGTGTCACCGGTGCCGGTCACGTCCACCGCGATGGCCATATCCGGGTCGATGCCAAAGGCCGATGTGCGCGCTCCGCGCAGTCCCACCTCCTCCTGGACGCTAAAGACGAAGTAAAGGTCATACGGCGATTCCTCCAGGCGGCGCAGCGTCTCGATCAGCACCGCGCAGCCGATGCGGTCATCCATCGCCTTGGCGATCAAGCGCTGGCCCTGCGCGGCGAAGGGGCGCACGAAGACCGCTTGATCTCCCACCGCGACAGGCCAATCATCCTTGCTTGTGGCGCCCACGTCGAGGTGCAACTGCTCAAATTTGGGAATCTTGTTGACATCATCCCGCTTCTGCTCAACGTGGATCACCCCTAGCGTGCCATTGGCGAATGTCACCCGCGACCCAACGCAAGTGAGCGCTCGCACCCCGCCGATGCGCGTGATGCGCCCGAAGCCATCCTCGTCGATGTAGGAGAGCATCACGCCGATCTCGTCCATATGGGCGGCCAGCATGACGCGCTGCCCCTCGCCCTCCTTGTGGGCGATCAGGCTCCCCATCGCATCCACTCGCACCTCATCGACCAGGGGCTCGACCTCGGCGCGGATGACCTCTCGAATCTGCTCCTCGGCCCCCGAAGGGCCGTAAGTCTCCGTTAATTTGCGAATCAGTTCTCTCATTATTTTCTCTCCAAGTGCTCCCGCGTGAGGCGCGATAGGGATTCGCGCATCAGGCGCACCGTATTTTGAAAATCATCCAGGCTCAAGAGGGCCACCGGGCTGTGAATGTAGCGGCTGGGTACCGCCACCGTCGCCGAAGGTGTCCCTTCTCGAATCAAGTGAATGGCTCCCGCATCAGTGCCGCCGATGCCCGGCTGCTTGAACTGATAGGGAATATCCAGTTCATCCCCCGTGTCGGTCAGCAAGCGCAGCAACCGCCGGTCGGCGATGAAGGAGTGATCCATCAACGTGATCGCCGGGCCTTTGCCCAGCTCCGTAGTGGGGCTGACATCCTTTTCCTTGGGAATGTCATCGGCGATGGTGCCCTCCAGCGCGAAAGCGCAGTCCGGCTCAATAGCGTAGGTCGCTGTCTGTGCCCCGCGCAACCCGACCTCCTCCTGCACGGTGAAGACAGCGTGCAGATCGAACTCGAAAGGCTCGCCGCGCAGAAGTTCCACCAGCACCGCGCAGCCGGCGCGATCATCGAAGGCCTTTCCGCTGACGGTGGGACCAAGTTCACGGAACTGCGTGGCGAATGTGGCATAGGTGCCCAACGGAGCCAGCTTCTGCGCCTCGCTCTTACCCTTCGCGCCGATGTCCACAACCAGGTCCTTGGTCTCGGTGACCTTATCCATCTCATTGTCTTCGGTCAGGTGGATGGGCTTGATGCCGATGACGCCCGTCATCCGCTCGTCGCCAACCTGTAGAATTGAGCCGGGCAGTAGCCGGGGATCGATGCCGCCCACGGTCTCCACTTTCAGGAACCCATCGTCGTCATGCCCCACGACCATCAGCCCAACTTCGTCCATGTGAGCCGCCAACATCACCCGCATGCGATCATCACCCGTCCCGCGCTTGAGGGTCAGCACATTGCCCAGCGTGTCCACTTCGATCTCGTCCACGTGTTCGCGCACCGCATCGAGCACGATGGCACGCACGCGGTCCTCATTCCCCGAAACTCCAAAAGCCTCTGAAAGCTCTTTCAGTATCATCAATCTCCTCAATTTGTACTCTTGCTATATCGAGTCAGCTTTTCTCCTGCTACGGCATATGCGGTAGGTATTGGTTCATACTCCCAGACCATCAAGTCGGACGATGTTAGGAGAGGAGAGGGAGTGAGGAACTCATCTTGGTAAGCACCATCCAATCCGAATTCGAGACGCAAGATACCGTATTCACAGATGCCGCTGAACACTCCTTGAGCGGTAAAATGAGGACCTACCGCAACCTCGAAGGCTAAAAAGCCTCCAGAACGTACGCGATCGTCTTGGCATACGGAACGGCGAACGACCGTCAAATGCACGTCGCGAGGAATAGAGTAACTTGTGTCATCGTACTGAATCTCATACTCCATACCATCCAACGCCCGTTGTGCTTCCTCGATCACTCTGGTGTCAGGGAAATCAGCGAAAGCCTGCGTAAAAAAAGCATCCCAATTCCGAGCCATTGTCCCTCCTCACTGATTTAGTGGCGAGTAATCAAATCAAAATAGAGAATGCCTTCTGTCAAACGTCTCCCATGCACCCGCATCGCGCCACCTTGTCCCAATACTTTAGTCTTCAATTCGTAACCCTGAATCTCCGAAGGCACCATACCATTCTGACCATGGGGTGGCACTCGTCCTTTCTCAATTGCTTTCAAGTGCTTGCCGTGAGCGTCAAACCTACAAAGGGAACGCAACACATTTTTGCTAAAAGCACCCCTCGTATCCCCGATTAGGTAAGGTACGTCCGGTTCAAGGTTTTGCCACACCGTAACAGTCACTCCACCGCGCTATCCCATCTCAGCTTCTCCAGAAAATCCTCCTCCAGCTCGGCGATGAAGGCCGCAAGCAAGCGCCCGGCCCGTTCGACATCCCGTGCGTCCAATGCCTCCACCGGCTGGTGCATGTAGCGAAGCGGGACGGAGACCAAGGCCGTGGGCACACCCTCGCGGGTTACCTGAATGGCCCATGCATCGGTGCCGCTGCGACCGGGAATTGGATCCATCTGGTAGGGAATCTCGCGGGCCTGGGCCACTTCCTTAAGGCGCGTCACGAGCTGGGGATGAAAGTTAGGGCCGATGCCGATGGTCGGGCCATCGCCGAGGTCGAAAGAGCCTTCCTTGGGGACCCCAGGGTGTCGTCCAAAGGTCACGTCCAGCGCGACAGCCAGATCCGGCGCGACGCCGTATGCAGCTGTAGTCGCTCCCTTCAGCCCCGTCTCCTCCTGCGCAGTGGCTACGGCGATGACGTCCCAGGCGTGTCCAACGCGACTCAATTGCTCCAGCGCCAAGGTTACCGCAGCCACGCACGCTCGATCATCCATCGCCTTTCCGGTCACGCGGCGATTCTTCAGCTCCGACATCTCGCGTTGGATGGAGATCAAATCACCGACTTCAACCAGCTCCTCGACCTCCTCCGGAGGCAGCCCTACGTCCACGAAAATCTTGTCCCAGTCTACCGACTTTTTACGCTCATCACGGGGCAAAACGTGGGGCGGGCGTGTGGCGATGATGCCGGGCAGCTCACGTTTTCCATGCACCACTACCTCTAATCCCAGCAGAATCCGGCGATCCGTTCCTCCGACGCGCATAATGCGCAGAAATCCATCTTCGATGCCGGATACCATCAGCCCTACCTCGTCTATGTGGGCAGCTAACATCAATCGGGGGCGTGGGTCATCTCCCACGCCCCTTTTGAGAGCGATTAAGCTTCCCAATTTGCCATCCTGCATCTCATCCACAAAAGGCTCCCAGGTCTGGCGTATCAAATCGCGCACGGGTTCCTCGAAGCCGGAGATGCCTTCAACTTCCGATAGTCGTCTCAACAAGGGTATGACTTCCATTGAAATTCCTTTTCCAATCTGATCAAATATACTCACCGCCCTGCCACTGTATCCGTCACAGTCGCGGTCACCTTAATTGTAGGTTCGAGTGTCACGGTCATCGGTGTCTCCGTCGGCGCGGATGTTGCCGTGATCGTCTCGGTGGATGTTGGCGTTTCAGTCGCTTCCTCCGTTGGCACTGAGGTCTCTGTCGGCGCATCTGTGGCGGTAGGGGGCTGTGTCGGCGGTTCAGTGGGTGTGACCGTAGCAGTGGGAGAGGGAGTGAACGTCGAGGTCTCCGTGGGCGTCAGGGTGGGGGTCACGGTGGGAGTCGGCGTGTCAGTAGCGGTCGGTGTCGGCGTGACGCTCGCGGGCGTCGTAGGGGTGAAAGTCGGCGGCGCCCACTGTGTGGCAGTGGGCTCCAGCGTCTCCGTCGGAGCCTCCGTTCCCTCGGTCGGCGTGGCTGAAATTACTTCTGTAGCTGTAGCGGTCGATGTGGGTGTCGGCGCCTGTGTCTCTGGCTTCAGCGCCAGCATCGAAATACCAATACAATAGCAAGGCAGCGTCAGAAGAATGATGCTGGTCAACACCCAGTGGATCGAACGCCATTCAGTAGTATCTGGTCGCACATTGTCCATCGAGTAACTCCATTGCGGAAAGTTATGATAGCACTATAAAGTGGTTTTGTCAAAGCTAGTTTGCGAAACGGGCTACGCGCCTTTGCTGGACAAGCGGGCTTGCACACCGCACACTACCGCGATATACTTATGTCAACACGCTTCAAATAGGAGTAACCCTATGTCGAAACTATCTCGCTTGATCCTGATAGGAATTACTGCCCTAATCGTGATCAGCGTAGCGGTCGGTGCAGCTTTCCTCATCTACCCCACGCTCTATCAAGGGCAAATCTACCCCGGCGTCTCCATCGGAAACCTGGATGTAGGCGGCCTGACCGTGGAGGAAGCCCAGGCCCGGCTGACCGAGCATCTGCCAGATCCGGAAAACCAGACGCTCATCATGCGCACGGAGGAGCAGAATTGGCGTCTCACGTGGGCCGATGTCGGACGCGGCTATGATTGCGCGAGTATGGCACAAGCGGCCTATCAGCTCGGTCGTGAGGGCTCACTTCCAAAGCAGGCTCTTTCGGCCTGGCGCATTCGGCTGAGTGGGCGTTCGGCTGAAAGTTCCAGCCGTGAACTTTCAGCCATAGAGCCGCGCATCGTAGAGGCAGATCCGGCACGGGTGCGGACCACGCTGGAGGAGATCGCACCCCACATCTACAGTCCTCCCGTGGATGCACGGCTCCGGATTGAGTCCGGGGAAATAACGTCGCGTGAAGGTGAGATGGGCCACACGCTCGACCTGGAGTCCAGCACAACGCGGGTGCTCCGGGCGCTGGACGAAGGCGCGATGCAGGTCGATCTGGTCATAAACGATATACCCCCACACATTCCCTCCCCAGAACCGGCCCGCACACAGGCCCAATCGCTCCTCGCACAGCCGTTCGTGCTCATCGCCGACGATCCACTGACCGATTACTACGAAGAGTTCACAGCCGCTCCTGAGCGAGTGGCGACGTGGCTGCGAGCGGTTCCCGGCGATGGTCAGATACTGCTGGAGATCGACGAATTGGCCGTACATACCTGGCTGCTGGAGGTCGAGCCGCGGATCGGAGAGGGCCGCATCCTCGAAGTCGATGAGGCATTGACGCGCACACTGGCGGCCTTGGAGATGGGGAAGCATCAAGCCCGGCCCAGCATCCATCACCCCGAAGGTGTCTATGTAGTGCAGCCCGGCGATACCTTCTTCGACATCGCCTACAGCCACGGCTTCCCCCAATGGCGGCTGGAGGAGGCCAACCCTGATATCGACACCGGCGCCTTGGTCATCGGCATGGAGTTGACCATTCCCTCCATCGACGTGCTCTTCCCGGAGCCGCTGGTGCCCGGTAAACGCATCGAGATCAGCCTGCCGGAGCAGAAGCTGCGGGCTTATGAGAATGATGAATTGCTCTACGAATTCACTTGCTCCAGCGGGATGACCAGCACGCCCACCATCGCCGGGCAGTTCCAGGTGCTCTTCAAGGAGCCTGATGCCTACGCCTCGCGCTGGAGCTTGGAGATGCCCTACTTTATGGCCGTCTATCAGGAAGGGCCGGATTTCTTCAATGGCATCCACGAGCTGCCGATCAGGGCCGATGGTGGGCGACTTTGGGCCAGCGTGCTCGGCTGGCCGGCCTCCTACGGCTGCATCATCCTCGACGTCGGAGATGCGGAGTTGCTCTACGACTGGGCGCCGGTGGGCACGCTGGTGCGCATCACGGGTGTGGCGCCAGGGACTCCGACCTACCAGGAGAGAGTGGAACAACAGGGAGAATGAGATTGGTTCAATCTCTGAGATTGAACCAATCTAGAGTAGGGGTTGCATCACGGCGTGTAATCGCGCAGGATCGATCCGCCGATGAACTCGCGCAGGACCGAGTTATCCGGGATCAGCGCTGGCTCGCAAGGCTCGAACCATTGCAGCAGTGCCAGCAGTCGCTTGACCTCCACGCGGCGCGGACTGGAATGCTTGACCTGCAACAAGAGCGGTGTGGCTAATTGCTTGAGCACCGCCAGCTCATAGACCAGGGCCGAGTTGAACATAATATCGGCATGCTCCTGGTAGGGGAAGATATATTTTTTTTCGCCCTGTCGCACACTCTCCCAGCGTTCCAACGTCTCCTCGGCTGAGTACCCTCGATAAGTAGCGTCGCGCACGATGCGCCGGATGAGACGCGTGTCTGTCGTGGGCACTCGGTTGTGACGGTCGATGTTGAGCTGGGTCAGCGCGGAGACGAAGACACGGTAGGTACGCTCCTGGGGCACATCCGCAGCCAAACGGGGATTAAGCCCGTGGATGCCCTCGACGATGATGACGTGATCAGGGCCGAGCTGAATGATCTCCCCCTTCTCCCGCTTACCGGTCTTGAAGTTGAAGTGCGGCAACTGTACCTCTTCTCCCTGCATAAGCGCCCGCAGATGCTTATTGAATAGCTCCAAATCCAGCGCCTCCAGCGCCTCGAAGTTGAAGTTCCCATTCACATCTCTAGGCGTCTGCTCTCGATCCACAAAGTAATCATCCAGAGCCAGGGGGAAGGGGCGGATATTCTGAGCCAGCAGTTGAATGGAGAGACGCTTGGAGAAGACCGTCTTGCCAGAAGCAGAAGGCCCTGCGATCAGCACCAGGCGCACCTTTTCCTGCCGATGGGCAATCTCGTCGGCGATCTGCGCGATATGCTGACCATGTAGCGCTTCCGAGACAAGGATGATCTCGCGCATACGACCGTTGGCTTTGGCTTCATTCAGCCCACTCACCGAATCGACGCCCAGCAGCCGGAGCCTTTGGCCGTACTCGCGGAAAATGCCCGTCAACTGGGGATAATTGCGCACCGGCATAAGCTTTGTAGGGCGGATGCGACGTGGATACTGGAGCACAAATCCAGGCGGCCAGCGGTGGAGCGCGAAATAGCGCAAGTAACCGGTCGAGGGCACCATGTAGCCGTGGAAATAATCGCGTGATCCGAGTAAGTTATATAGCTTTAGGTCATCCTTCTGGCGCCGCGCCAGGAGTTTGGCCTTATCCATCTCGCCTCGCTTCTCGAATATCGCGATAGCCCTATCTGAGGGCTGATATTCCCGGCGGATGGGCACATCCTCGTCGACGATCTTGTGCATGCGGTTCTCGATCTCGGCCAGTTCCCTCTCGTTGAATGGCTTCCGCTTTCCCACCTCACAGAAGAATCCTCCGTAAGGTAGGGAGTGATCGATGAAGATCATTGCCTCCGGAAACATCTCCCGCACGACGGTGACCAGGAGGAAGGAGAGCGCGCGCCGGTAGATACGCACTCCATCGGAGTCCGAGAGAAACACTGGTTTTACTTCGGCGTCCTTCCACAATGGGTAAGTCAGCTCACGCAACTCTCCATCGACCAGCGCAGCGATGAATGGCACCGGACATTCTCCCAGTGCCGCTTGAAAATACTCCTCCAATGTGGTCCCTACCTGCGCTGCAAAAGTACGTCCCTCCGGCAAGCTGATCTGAGCTGTTTCACGAGGGGCCGAAACCCAAACTGATGGACTCTGTTTATTCGTCATACTCTCTTTTGATTCTCTATAATGGGTCATAAAAGCGGCCACGAGGGCCGCGTTGGATGCTTTTATTCTATTTATGTCCGCGAGTTGGACAATAGCCCAGCCCACTATTGAGGGGGCTACTATCGATGAGGGATGCCTTTAACAAACAAGCACAACACCTAGAAGTGGAATACTACCCTGCCCATCATCACCAACCCCATCATGCCACATAAGGCCACGTTGAGGAAAAGCATGATGGAGAGTACAAACCGCTGCCATGGCTCTAATCCAAGAAAAGGAGGGCCTGTTTCTTCCTCTTCTACCTCATCATATTCTAAATCATCTTCCTCTGAGAAAAACTGTTCGCGCAGACTATCAACCATAACAACCTCCAACCTCCAGGACACATCAAGCTACGGCTTGGATTTACGACAATCATTGCTGCTCTTCCCATAAGATACCGCTAAATTCCCCAAAAGTCAAACAAAACGCTAGCAAGCCGTTGGATAGAAACGCGCGGGCACAAGTCCCGCTTCTACAGAATTTGTTCACATGGCTTGAGTTATTTATTTCCAAGTTCCCAGTAGGGGACTTGGAAAAAATTAACTTACCTTTCGCTCAGGGCGACCACGGAGGGATCGCCCCTACGTTGCTATTGTAGGGGCAGGGCTCTG
>CAZDYW010000055.1:0-11052 GCA_964509655.1 uncultured Anaerolineales bacterium | reverse complement strand
CAGGATACGCACGCCCTCGACGACGAAGCCCATCAGGAAGATCGCGCCGAGCAAAGCGATGGCGACGGTATCCTGCCCACCGGTGATCAACTGCTCATCCTTGATCACATAGCGCCGGACGATGGCCACGATCGCGCCTAATATGACCAGCGCTCCCAGGCCATCGTAGATGAGCGCGACGGCGGGGGAGCTTTTGTTCACCAGTGTCTGGGTGAGCGGGGCGGTGGGCACCGCCAGCACCATAAGCCACGTGAAGAGTCCCAATGCCATGCGTGCCCCTATCCCCCAGAACATAGAGGTGTGGGCCAACCAGCGGATCTTGTTCTTTTTGAATAACTGTCTGTGCAGTATGCCGTCTGCGATGAACGACCAGATAAGGACAAAGAGGCGCGGCGTGGTGATGAGATCGAGGATAGCGACGAAGATGTGCCAGATGCGCTGTGGAATGGAGAGATCCTGTCGCCCTCGAACTGAGCCCTGAAGCCAGATGGAGGCGACCAGCACCATCCCCAGGCTGAAGAACCCAATTCCGGCCCAGGAAAAGGGGTCGTCGACGACGGGCGAAGCGTCGTGGCATGTCATGCAGAGTACGCTGCGCGGTGGTAGCTCGTGTGCGGGCGCAGCGACTCCGCTGGTTCGACCGGGCTCGCCACCGCCCTCCGACGTGTGACAGCGCTGGCAGTCCACCTCCTTGACCACGTCCGCCAGTTCTGGGTTGTCCGGTGGGACTCCCTCCTCCACCTCCGGGAGGACGACGCGGATGCGGTTGGTGACCGGATCGCGCTCGACGGTGGCGACCTTGAGGTGACAGGCGGAGCAGTCCACGCGGGCGTGCGGGTCCCCCCGGGCGACGTGATCGGAGAGACTGTATCCCACGTCGGCCCTATCCGACATCCAGTGACCTTCGCCCTCGTGGTGGCAGGAGAGGCAGTCCTCGTCTCGCGAGTGAATCAACTCCGGGTCATGGGGGTAGTTGCCCGCCGCCTGGTGACAATCCACGCAGTCCACCCAGTTGTCCGGACCGTTGTGGATCGTCTCTGCCTCGGCGCTCTTAGGGTGACAGACGCCGCAAGCGATCGACGGCATTCCTTCGTAGTATTCGGTCGATGCAGGATGACAACTCACACAGGTGTTGCTTTCGTAGATAGTGTGATCATAGTCGGAATCGGCCAGGTTGGGGATTTCGACGATCTCCTGATTCTCCCATCGGTCGTGGCAGCCGAGGCAATCCTCCCATCTGGCGACGGGGTGGTAGGTGCTGGGAGCTTCCAGTATGCCGGTGGTGCCGTGACAGACGCGACAATCGGCGTTGTCATGTTGGGCGTGATCTGCCGCCAGCAAAGGAGCATCGTCCTCCCCCGTGCGGTGGCAGGAGACACAATCCTCGTAGGAGATACCATTCTCCTCCACATCGTGAGGCACCGGCGGCTGGGCAAAGGTGGTCACCGAAACGAAGAATGTCATGACCAGGCCCAGCACTAGTATGATCGAGCTGCGTGTTGGTTTCATTATCCAATCGCCCCCTAGGGTTAGGATGCGTAGCGGTTTTTGGACCACTCCATATCCAGGCTTACAAATATCTCGGTCAGTTCCGCCAGGGCGGTGTAGAAGGGATGCTGGCTTGCCTCTTGCACCCGCTGGCAGAAGAGCGGCAGCCATACGCTCAAGTGATCTTGCAAGAACAGGCACTCTCTTTCCAGCCAGGAGCTCTTTTCACCTTTCGCTTCTGCCTCCCGCATCGTTAGGTAAGCCATAAAGCCAAGCTCCGTCGCCACGTGGTCCGGCAGATCGCGATAATCGGGCGCGATGGTCAGACCTGCTTCGGCATACTTTCGCTCCACCTCACGTGACGATGGCCCCATCATCATTCCCCATTTGCCGCGGTAGAATGATTCGTAAGGTGGTGCCTGGGGTTGCCCTGGGCCAACGAACAGCCGATTGTATTCGATTTCCAACGTGCGCAATACTTGTTCTGTCTGGCCCTGAGCAATTTCCAGAACGCCAACCAGCCTCTCAACAACCGGTCCCAGCGCTTCAGCGTCGAGGCTGAGCGACGCTCGTTCCAGAATATGGATCAGTGAGTTTTCCTCACCTTCATCGGATGTCACCTCTGGCTTCTGGAATGCCTGAGCCAGCGCGGTGTACATTTGGCTGCGGACGCGGGCCTGTTTTTTCTTCATCAATCTGACCTAGCTGCTGTCTTTCCCTTGGCTGTCACTGTCTCAAGCCATCGGTTCAGCACCGAGCTAGTTCTCCTCCGGCTGCATCAGCCAGATCAGCATCGAGAGAAATACGGCGGCCGCTATCGCCACCACTAGCAACACGATGATCCCACCTACTGCCATCCAAGACCTCCCAACGTCACTCTTCCTTCAGCGGCGAACTCGCCGTAGCTCCCGGCATGTAAGACCTCACCCGTTCCACAGTCTCGGGGACGCTTTGATGCCGGGCCTCGTGCATCTCCCAGACGGCGATGACCGGAAAGAGCTTGGTGAATAGCACATAGAGCAATGCGAAAAAGGCGAAACAGCCAGCGGTAATGGCCCACTCGACCCAGGTGGGAGTATAACTCCCAATACCCCCCATCCTCGGTCGAGCCATCGAGGGGATGATGACAAGGTAACGCTCTATCCACATACCGATGTTGACGAAAACGGAAACGATCACCGCGCCCGTGATGGTACGGGTCCTGGGATTGCTCAGGACGACCACCGGGATCACGAAGCAACAGGCGACCATTATCCAAAACAGGGGGGAAAACTCTTGCAAAAGTTTGGCGTTGAAGATGAGCATGTGCGCAGGCTCGTTCCCATAGAAGGTAGTGAAATACTCCACGAACGTGAGGTAGAACCACAGCAGGGACAAGGAGAGGAGGAACAGAGACATAGCTCTGAAGTGCACGGGCTTGATGTAATCCTCCAGGTGATAGACGCGCCTCAAGATGGAGGTGGTAATGATCACCGCGCCCACCCCGGAGAATATGGCCCCACCCAGGAAATAGGGGCCGATGAGGGCCTCGTGCCAGCCGGGGACGATGGTCATCCCGAAGATCCACGCCACCACCGTGTGCACGATGACCACCAGCATGGTCAGCCACACGGCCATGATGTCCATCAACCGATCCAGCCGGCGATGCTGGCGCTCGGTACCGGTCCAGTTCAGGGCCAGGAACTTATAGAGCCTGGTGCGGAGCGGACCTACCTCCAAGCGGTCGCGGCACATAGCGATGTCGGGGATGAGGGCCAGGTAGAAGTAGAAGATGCTCGACACCATGTAAAGCGAGACGCTGGCGACATCCCACAGGATGGCCGACTCGAAGCGTCCATGCGAGATCACATTCAGCAGTCTGTCGGGCCGGCCCAGATCAAGGATGATGCTGCCCGCTCCGAAGGGGAGGCTGAAGACGGTTACCGCCTCGGCAGCGCGGGTGAAAGGTCGCCGCCATTCCGCGTTCACGACACGGAGGATAGCCGAGACCAGGGTGCCGGCGTGGCTCAGACCGATGAAGAAGACGAAGTTGATAATGTACACTCCCCAGAAGACGGGCCTGTTCATGCCGGTGATGCCCAGGCCGAAAAC
The DNA here is from genome assembly GCA_964509655.1 of uncultured Anaerolineales bacterium. Lineage (GTDB taxonomy): Bacteria > Chloroflexota > Anaerolineae > B4-G1 > B4-G1 > CAZANJ01. Next base: position 7,473 of record CAZDYW010000055.1, on the reverse strand, counting down.
TAACTGGCGAACGTAGGCATAGACGCCCACAGCAACGACAAGCGACAGTACGGCCACCGTGACGTAGAACCACTTACCTGTATGCAGCAGCGGGGCGAAAAGGGCAGTGTCCTCCTGAGCGGCACCCTCGTGTTTCATGCTTTATCCTCCATCAGATAGTACACCTTGGGCTCCGTGCCTAGATCTTCTAACAGACTAAACGCGCGGGGGCTGCGCCTGAGCCGGGAGACGGTGCTGTCGGGGTCGTCCAGGTCGCCAAAGTAGCGGGCCGAGGCCGGGCAGGCTTCGTTGCAAGCGGGCAGCAACACCACGTCGGCGTCAGTCAACTCCCGCCCCTGAGCGGCCGCCTCCCGCTTAGCCTCCTCCAGCCGATGGATGCAGAAGGTGCACTTTTCCGCCACGCCCACGGGCCGCACCGGAACGTTGGGATTCAGGTAAGCGTCGTAGCCCGCCGGGTATTCCGGAGCGTACCAGTTATAGTAGCGAATGGAGTAAGGGCAGGCAGTGGTACAGTAGCGGCAGCCGATGCAGCGATCGTAATCCATCCGCACGATGCCCTCGTCGTCCACGTAAGTCGCGCCAACTGGACAGACCTTGACGCACGGCGGATCGTCACAGTGCATACAGGGACGGGGGATGAACTGAGTGTAAAAGTCAGGATACTCCGCTTCCTCTCCCGGATTGACCAGCACGTCCTGCCAGTGCTTGGAGCGGCTAAGCGCTGCTTCGTCCGGTCCGGCGAAGGGTATATTATTCTCAGCCTGACAGGCGATGGTACATGCCTGACAGCCTGTGCATTTATCGAGATCGATGACCATTCCCCAACGCGACATATTCTCTCCTCAAATCGGCAACTGCTAGACTTAAGCTTTGCGGACGCGAACGCGTGTGGATTGCGTGGCCAACTCGCCACTCATCCGATCGGTCAATGGAACAATGATCTCATTGGGATTGACACCCCGCTTCTCCGCCCATCGCCCACTGACTATGTGCCCTTGCCCTAAGGGGATGCTCATCACCTCGGGCGGAGTGCCGGGCCACAGTCGAGCTTTCAACTCGACACTCCCCTGGGGGGACTCCACCCGCACCAGGTCACCGTCGTGGATGCCCAGTTCGTGAGCAGTCTCCGGGTTTAGCTCCACCCAGCTTCCCCATTTCTCCTGCACGTGTAGGCCGTAGATCTCCTGCAACCAGGGGATGTTAGGCGGCCAACGCTCGGTGTAGGTGATCGGCTTGAACGTGCGCAGGTGGAAGGGGTATTCGGTCCCATCACCCCCAAACGTCGGTTCCTCGTAGCGGGGCAGCAGATCCTCGTCCTCGAAGGAGACATCCAGGCTTGTCAATCTCTCATGGAGGGCCTGGGAAGTGAACTCGAACTTGCCCGAAGGCGTGTCGAAGGCGTGCTCCCATTGCTCAAATGTGTAGGGTTCATCGTACCAGACAGCCCGGGATACCAGATCGGCCCAGAATGCCTCGAACGCCTCCGCCGCCTTCCCTTCGGCAAACTCAGAGGGGGCTCCCGAAGGCATGCCGACTCCCGCCTCATACAAACCACGCGCCTGCTCTCGGATTGCTTCCACGAAGTCGCTCCACGGCATAGCGACGGTCAGCGGGTCGCCCGCTGCCTGGGCCAGCTCGATGAGCGCATCGCCTATGTTGCGCGTGTCGTAGAGCGGATCTACGATGGGTCGGCCCAATCCGACCGCCGGGTAGCCCAGGCTGGGCTCGATCGGCTCCAGGAACCACTTCTCCAGATAGGTACAATCGGGCAGCAGAAGATCGGCACGCTCACTGGTCTCATCCAGGTAGGGGGAGAAGCTGACGACCAGTGGGATATCCTCAATCGTCGCCGCCCAATCCAGCCCTGGCGGATCGTCGTATATTGGGTTGCTGTGGTAGAGAAACAAGATATCGATGGGGTAAGGGGCCTGGGTGAGCGCGTGGGAGGTGTCCTCTGCAGCCAGGCTTCTCTCACCACGGGCCACTCGCGGCTGGGCCAGTCCCTGAACGGCGATCTCGTCCAGCTCGAAATCGGGCCAGGAAGCCAGCGGCGGTGCCGTTTGCCGCATCACGCCACCTGGCCTCTCAATAGAACCGACCAACGCGTTGAGGGCGTGGACGGCCCACTGGCTGTAGAGGCTGTTGGTGTAACCGCTCACGTCCCCCGCTGCCACCGCCGGCTTGGTGGCGGCGAACTCGCGCGCGATGCGCGCGATGGTGCCCGTGTCCACGCCGGTGATCCCCGCCACACGGTCTGGGGAGTAATCCTGCAGCACCAGAGTGCGGAAACCGACGTGCTCGTTTCCTTCTTCGTCCGTCCAGTCCTCGAAGCCGAAGGTGTGTTCCGCCACGAAACTGGCGTCGTAAGTCTCATCGCGGACGATGACGTGGGCGATGCCTAGCGCCAGGGCTCCCTCTGTGCCGGGGTTGATCGGGATCCACTCGTCGGCCTTGGTGGCCGTCACCGAGGCGCGAGGCTCGATCTGCACGATCTTGGCCCGCCGACCGGGGCGACCTCGGCGCATGCGTGCGTAGGCGCGCAGATGGCGCACCAGCGGCTGCCACGCCTCCAAGAAAGCACCGCCGAAGCAGAGCAGGTAGTCGGTGTTCTCCCAGGCATAGGCGGCGTGGTCGTTCCAGCCCTGAGTGAGCAGGTGGGCCAACGGCGTCCCGTCGGCGCTGTGCCGGGGCTGACGGATGTCGTTGGGCGTGCCGAAGACCCGGCAGAAGCGCGCGATGAGATCGCTCGTTGGGCCACGCTTGCCGTCGTGTAGAAAGGCCATCCGCTCGGGGTGACCGGATTCGCGCAGCGCCCGCAGTGCGCTGGCGATCTCGCGCAGCGCCTCTTCCCAGGAAATCTGCTGCCACCCCTCCCCAACTCGCCGCATTGGCCCCTTGATGCGATCGGGGTCGTAGAGCACCTGGAGACCGGACTGGCCCTTGGGGCAGAGTTTGCCCTCGTTGTTGGGGTGGAAGGGGTTGCCGTCGAGCTTGACCACGCGACCGTCCACCACGCGAGCGGAGAGCCCACATCCCGCCGCGCAGAGCCGGCAGGTGCCAAGAAGATGCCGGTCCGAAGGCGGACCGGCAGATTGATCCTCTGACGAGGCCTGACGAGGCAGCCTAGTCAGACCGAGTCTGTAAAGTGTACCGGCGGCGGCTGATGCGCCGGCCAACTTGAGAAAGGTGCGTCTGCCGAGTTTGACCATAGGCAATTGCTCCTGACCAGCGCTGCTCAAATAGATCAAGCGGAAAACGTGACAAGACACTAACCAGGATCTCATCACGTTTCATATCTAGTACCTTACTATCCCAAAATCTCTTGGTACTTCTCTGCCTCCTCCTCGATGAGGGCCTTAAACTCGGGAGAATCGGCACGCATTAGGTTGTCCAGCTCAGAAGGATCCTCTATTTTGATTTTGACCAGCCAGCCTTCGTCGTAAGGGGCTTCGTTGACCAACATGGGCTCCCATTCCAACTCATCATTGGCTTCTATCAGCTCTCCGCTGACCATAGCGGGAACACGGCCCACCCATTTGCCAGATTCCATAGACATAAAGGTCTCTCCCTGCTCGACCTCTCGTCCAGCACGTGGCATTTCCACGAAGACGATCTCTTGCGCGATCGCCTGACCAAATTCGGTCATCCCCTGCATAGCGGTGTCCCCTTCAACCCGAACCCAATCGTGAGATTCATCATAGTACAAGTCATCTGGGAATTCATAACCCTTTATCTGCATGATTGCACCTCCTTGTGGCTCTTATGGATATTCCCTTTGAAAGAGTTGATTAAATAGCTCGCTGGCGCCCTTTGCGGGGAATGGTGGCTCCTATGCGAAGCCCTGTTTGATACTAGCTCTCCCAATAAGTGGATGTGTCGCTGCACTTTTTCACAAGCTTAAGACAGATCCGTTATGAAGGAGATCAAGGGTCCTTATATGAACAATCAGGCTGATTGTTCTAGTTGATTCAATTGTCTCATCAAGCGAGACTTGCGCCGTGCGGCCTTGTTTTTATGAATAACGCCCTTCTGAGCGGCCTTGTCCAGTGCCTTGACAGCTGCATGCACAGCATCGCGCGCCTCTTCGAGTTGACCTTTTTCGATAAGTCGCTGAGCTTTTTTATCGGCTGTACGGGCTTTTCCACGGTGCATCTGATTGACTTCGCGTTTTCTCTTTGAACTGCGGACTCGCTTCATCGCCGAGGCTTTGTTAGGCAATCTTCATCCCTCCTGTCATCTCGTATCTTTCCTGGCGCATATATCTCGTGGATTCGGCTTTAATTACGTCCAAGAAAAATGATTTTCCACAAAAATTCCTGGCCACTTATTCAAATGGCGAGTACATCTTGAGCAATTTTAGGCGCTAATTTTACAATGATTCGACCGATTTGTAAAGCTAGTGTACCCGACTATAATGTGGTATAGGGAAGGTCAAAGAAAGTTCTAAGGAGGGTAGATGAGCCAAAACAAGAACAAGACAGCTTTACCGAGCACAAACTATGAGACCCGAGTCGGGGATGTAGCTGGCGCTGTGCACACCGGGCGCGGCGATATTATTCACATCGAAAAATTCGAGTGGATGGCCGAAAGAGCGCGTGAGACGCTACAAAGCTCTTTGCCAGAGAATCAGGATGCCCGCTCGGAGCTGCGGGAGGTGATCGATGAACTCACCTCACTACAAGCACAGATGTGGGAGTGGAAAGAGCTTCACCACTTGCTACACGAGTTATTAGCCGCCTTTGCCCCATTCCACGCTCAGCTCACTCTGATGGAAGGAGATGGCCTTGATGCCTCTGAAGACCAAATACTGCTGCAGAGCTGGCGCCCTTGCCAGGATAGGGTAGATATGCTGGTGGACTTCGCTGCAGCGATCGAGCACATCGGTCGTCCCTTTCAACAGAGCGGACGCAAACTGCGTGGGGAACGCTGGGTTGTAGAGATAGTCGCGCTTCAGCTTGCGCTGGAGGATGCGCTGAAGGAGAGGCAACCTAGCCCCAGCAGTTTACTTGAGCTGACCGAGACCTTCAATAGTTCTTGCCAACGCCATTTGGCCTTGGCCGACCGTAAGCTGCGGACCGTTGTGGGCAAACTTCAACGCCTGTCCACCTGCTTGCTGGGAGGAATATTGTGAAAGACTTGCTGAAAAATTTTCAACTCAGACACCAGGAGATGCTGGATCAACTGAAACGTGAGGAAGTGGATCAATCTCTGATGGAAGAAGTCCGCGTACTTATTGCCGATCTGCGAGAGGCCGGCGCCACTGTCGCCGATCCGGCTGGACGGGGTCAATTGCGAGCAATGTTGCACTTCTGGGGTAACGTTATGTATGACCACACCGGCGTCTACCCCGAAACGACACTGCAACCACCGGACCCCTCCCGCGTTCTACCGAAGGAAGAACCACCTCCGCAAAAAATCCCTCTCTTTGCTTGGGCACTGATTGGCCTCGCCCTCGTCGCGGTGATAGCGGCGGTCCTACTTGGCAACCAAATTGTATGGCCTAGGCCCGAAGCGCCGACACCAACCGTTCCCCCTTCCCCCACTGCCCTTCCCCCAATATTCGCTCAATCGGCTGTAGGTAAGGATCTGACAGAGGAAGGGACATTGGCGCTGACCACGGATGTTTTCTGCAAAGGAGTCACCGAGATCATTGCAGAATTCACGTTGGAGAGCGTTCAACCAGATACAATGTGGAGATGGGAAATACTGCGTGAAGGAGAGGTAGTGGCCTCCAAGCCAGCGACGCCTTGGGGCCAGCACCAAGATCACATCACTGTGTCTGTGCTAAGCGGAGACGAAAATGGCATCGAGCCCGGTCAGTATGAACTGCTAATCTACGCCAATGATCAAGTGGTGAGCACGAAGACATTTCGAGTGATGAGCACCGCCCCGCGCGCCTTCAATCTGGAGGTGACCGATGTACCCGATCCAACTAGGGCAGTGACCAGTCCACACTCGTTCCAGCCCGGCCTACGGGTGGTTTACTTGACCTATGACTTCGAGGGATTTTGCCCTGACCTGGAAGTGTCACACGAACTATATCAGGAAGCGGAGTTATTGCAGGAGAGCACAGAGATATGGCAGCATCCTGCTCAAGGTAAGAAACAAGTCGGCTTCCAAGCTTCCGGCAACCAGCCATTCCCACCCGGTGAGTATGAAATCGCGATAAGTATAGGGGAAGAGGAAACGGGGCGGATTGCGTTCACCATCGATAAACCACAGTCAGACGTAAAGGCTGAATCGGCCTTTGGTGATATCACCATTGCCTTGGGCGTGCAACCGGACGGTAAGCCGATTTTGACCACATCGGACAATCGCTTCGATTGGAACACCAAGTTGGTCTATGCTGTCTTTGAATACAAGGGGATGTATGACGGCTTGCGCTGGTCCGCGGTTTGGACCCGCAATGGGAACGAGATGGCGCGGCAAAGCGGGTTATGGGACGTCGATGATTCTGGGACGGAGGGTGTCCGTTGGGTGGTCTACTACGACGATAACGGTCAGACGCTTCGCGGAGGAGATTACCAGGTAACGCTCTACATCGAGGAGAGCGTGCAAAGTTCGGCCGAGTTCAACATCCGTTATTATCGGTGAACGAAAGGAAGAGTAATGGACAATTATCACGAAGGTGACAGTTTCGAGACACACATCGGGTCGGTGAGCGGCCCGGTGCATACCGGCAAGGGAGACATCATCATTGAGAATTGGAAAGAGCGAGGCATAACGCGCGAGGAGGTTGAGACGCTCGGTGCTTTGTTCGACGACTTGCGTTCTCAGGTGATGGAGAAAGCTCCGCCAGAGTTGGAAGAGGAAGCACAGGCCCAGGTGGAAGCATTGGAGGAGGAAGTCGCCGCGAAAGAGCCCGATGTGAGCAGGATCGAGCGCGTGCGAAAATGGTTCGCAGAGCACTTGCCATCGGCTGTCGGTGCGGTGACTTCAGTGCTGGTCAATCCCATCGTGGGCAAAGTGGTCGAGGCAGCTGGTGAGTTGGCAGCGGACGAACTTCGCCGGCGGTTCGGGCAGTCCGCAAAGTCTTGACAGCCCTCATTCCCGTGCTAAGATAAAGTCAGCGCCCAAGTCGGGCAAGCGGTCGCGTCCCCATAGTGGGGCGAGGAAAGTCCGGGCTCCATAGGGCATGGTGCTGGATAACGTCCAGGTCGAGGCGACTTGACGGAAAAGGGCCACAGAAAAGCAAACCGCCGGGTTGGTGGGCGTCAGTCTGCCAACCCGGTAAGGGTGAAAAGGTGGTGTAAGAGACCACCGGCGTCGCTGGTGACAGTGGCGGCCAGGTAACCCCCACCAGGAGCAAGGCCAAGCAGGGGCAAGGAGCGGCCCGCTCCATTCGAGCCCCGGGTAGGCTGCTGGAGACGGCGGGTAACTGCCGTTCTAGATAGATGATCGCTGCCCTGAGTTGCGCAAGCGGTTCAGGGCACAGAACCCGGCTTATCGCCCGGCTTGGGCGCACATAGGAGA
>CAZDYW010000054.1:0-11058 GCA_964509655.1 uncultured Anaerolineales bacterium | reverse complement strand
GTACTCGCGCTCGCGGCCGCGGCCGGAGTATTTTTCGTAGGTAAAATGACGCAACCGCCCACGTTCGATGTGGTGATCGCTGTTGATCAGATCCCGCCTTTCGCTGTGCTGGGAGAGGGAGATGTGTCGGTGGATACCCAGTCGGTCAGTCCACAGGTAGCGCGCGGCTATGTCCTGGCTGAGGATTGGCAGGAGATGATCACGCGGGGACCGGTGGCGACGGTGGAGCAATTGCACCCTGGCCAGCCGCTAATGCGCGAGCAGGTGGTATCTGGGGCAGATGTTGCAGGACTGGATCGGCTGTCGGTGGCGCTTGAGGACCCGAATCAGGTGATCGTGTCGGTACCCATCGCGGGCGAGGCGACCCCGAGCGTGGTGCCGGGCGATGTGGTGGCCCTGTACTTCTCCATTGGAAGAATCAATGCTCAGCAGTTGATTACGGAGGTCGTCACGGGTCCTACGCCTACGCCAAGGCCGGGTAATGTTACTACGATGACAATCAGCGGTATCGAGGCAATGGAGCGCACCACGGAAACCATCGAGGTGGATATGCCGCTCTCCAAGCAGATCGCAGAAGGTGTGGTCTACCGCCTCAATCGAGTGCGGGAGAAGAATCCCAACTACGGGCGTCCGGGCGCAGAGAACGAGCCGATGTACATCGAGGGCGAGCTCCTGGGGTTGGACGTGGTGGTGGGGAAAGAGACTGCCGAGTGGATTTCCTTCGCGTTGGCAAACGGCAACGTGCGCATCGGCGTCTTGCCCGCGGTCACGCGACCTGACGTCGAGGCTGAGACGCTGCCTGCGACCGAGGGTGTGACTTGGACGGATTTCGAGGATCTCTTCTTCCAGGATCGGGGGGTAGGTGATGAGTGATTTGGATGTCGTGGTGGGACATTCGGCTTGGAATGACCTACAGATGATCGGTCAGGTGTTGGAGCAATCTGGGATCGGTATGTTGTCCGTGGTGTCGGGTGCGGTGGAGCTGTCGGATCAAGCACGGGCACTGGAAGCCGATTGTGTACTCTTTTCGCCCACACTGCCGGGGATGAAACCGGCTCTGATCCAGGAGCTGCTGGTCAACGAGGCGCGGCCCATCGCGGGTGTGGGGCTGATCCCGGCCGGGAGCGGCTACGCTGCTGAGTATCAGCAGTTCGGGATGAAGGGCTACGTGACCACGCCCTTGGACTCGACGCAGGTGCAGCGCTTACCTGATCTGGTGAGGGAGGCGGTGCATCTGGCGGAAGAGGAGCGTAAGTCGCGCTCCTTCACACCGCTCACGGCTGAGGACGCGATGAGCGTCATCGACCAAGGCGGGTGGCAGCAGCAGTGCGTGGCGGTGTACAGCCCGAAAGGTGGCGTGGGGAAGACGACTATCTCGGCCAACCTGGCGTCGGCGTTCGGGGTAAAGGCGCAGCGCACCACGCTGTTGGTGGACGCCGATATGAGCCGGGCCAACACGCACGTCCTGTTGGACATCGACATCGAGAATGAGCCGCGCAACCTGTTCGCGCTGTATGACCGCGTGATTGCGCAGGGCAATCGCACGGGGCGGTACGTGGTGCAAGCGCAGACTTTGCAGTCCCACGTGCGGCGTTGGCGGGGGAAGCTGGACCTGCTACCGGGCATTCCGAAGATGCAGATGGCGGGGATGAGCGAATTCGTGGAGGACTACGAGCGGACGATGCACATCTTCACCGACATACTGCGGGAGGCACGGGGCTTCTACGAGTTTCGGGTGGTGGACGTGGGACCGGACTTCAATATGCCGATCCACTGGGCCGCTATCCAGGAGGCCGATACGGTTTTGTTGGTCGCCACACCGGAGAAGACGTCCATCATCGACGTGCGCAACGCCATTCCCGCTTTGAAAGACGCTTTCGGCACGCTCAAGAAGTTCAAGCTGGTGCTCAACGGTTTCGACGAGCGCTTCGGCATCTCGCCGAAGGAAGTGGTAAAGTTTCTGGGCGGGCAAGTGACGGTGGTGGGAACCTTGCCGTGGGCACCGGACAAGGCGCGGCTGGCAATCAATCAGGGGCAGCCCTTCGTGCTGGAAAACAAGTTGCCGCCGATTGGAGAGGCAGTGATCGACCTGGCGGCGAACTTCTATCCACCGCTGAGGATGATAAGGCGCAAGCAGGAGAAACAGGAAGGGCCGGGAATGATGGGCAGACTGGCAAAGGTTTTCCGGTAGAGAGTGAAAATCAGCGAGTGAGGATGTGCAAATGAGGATAGAGATTAGGAAGATCAAGCCAGCGCCGTATTCCCTCCGCTCATCCTGGGACGAGGGGAAGATGGAGGAACTGGCTCACTCGGTCACGGAACGCGGGGTGATCGTGCCCATCAAAGTGCGGCCTGTCCCCGACGAAGATGGGAGTGACAAATACGAGATCGTTTACGGTCATCGCCGCGTCGAGGCGGCGCGTCGGGCGGGGCTAACCGAGATACCCGTGATCGTCGAGGGTCTGGGCGACGACGAGGCGCTGGTGCAAGCCCTGATCGAGAACGTGCAGCGCGAGGACCTGGGGCCGATGGACGTGGCGCGTGCCTTGGCGGCACTGAAGGAAGCGACCGGCTGGAGCAACAAGGAAATAGACCGGCAGGGGATCGTCAGTCATTCATATACTGGACAATTGTTGGCCCTGTTGGAAGAACCTCATGAGATACAAGACAAGTTGGAAGGGGTAGCGGGCCGCTACCCCATAACCGAGAGTCACGTGCGCCAGGCGCGCGCAGCCGGCACGACGCCGGAAGAACGCGTGGCGGTGATCGAAAAGGCTGCCGAAGAAGCGTTGACCGCCGATCAGGCTCGTCGCGTCGCCGAATGCGTGGTCGCTGCGCCATCCGAGCAAGCAAAAGAGGAAATACTGGAGTGGGAATACAGCCCATCCCTCCACGATCCGGAGCGCATTAAGCAGCGGGCCGAGAAGTACGGAGCACACGACCCGCTGTACCGCGATGTCGAGCCATCGAAAGACGAAGCCTGGAGGAAAACGCCCGAGGTCAAGACTGTCATAGACGAACTCAAGAGGTGGCGCGAGGCGATACAGAGCTTCCAGCAGGCTTCGGAGATCGGGAAGTTTTCGCCCGAGGCACAGAGCTTCGTCGCTCGCCGTGCGCTCAAGCTGGCAGACGAATTGCGAGCTTGGGCCGAGAGCCTGGGAGGATAATCGTGGATCAGGCAGAAAAGAAGTTAGTTGTTCTGGCACAGCGGGTTGAGGAAATACTCACCGCCGCTGGAGCTGTCCGGTACGGCAAAGGCTTGCCGGTGGAGAGGTTTCTGACGTATGGCGAGATATGTAGAAAACTCGGCATCGACGAAAAGAAGTGGCCCGAGGTCAAGGGGGAAATGCTGAGGCGAGGCATACCGCTAGGGCTAAAACCCTGGGGTGGGTTCTTTCTGGGAGTACAGGGGGATCAGGCCTCGGTGGCCGCGTATCTCTGGAAGCTCGGTTGGGCATATTTGAGATCGGCATCTGAGACGATCGAGAACTTCGAGAGTGCCGATGTGTTAGACGAGTGCCTACCTCTATTGAAAGAGGAGCTACGTGACCTATTCGACGACCTGCCGGTACTAGCCGAGGCAGTGCGGTCTCCATTCAGCGCTGATCTGGAGACAGTTTTATATCTTACATCTGGGAGCGAGGAGAGAAGTGAATGAGTAGATTTAATCATCCATCCGGAAACAAACGTCAAGGTCGCAAGGGCGCGATGTCGCCTGCGGCGGCGGCGATGAGACGCCAACAGGAACAGTCGGGGTACGAGGAGCGTATGCGGGTGCTCCTGCGAGATGTGCGAGAGCGGATACAGGCACAGATGACACCCGCGCAGATCGAGGATCCGAGCGACGAGGATATGCGGTTGGCGGAAAGCATCATCACGCCCCTGGTCGAGTCGGCCTTCCTTCACGCACGTCAAGAGGGTATACGGGTAACCCAATCGCAGGATGAGGTGGTACAGCAGATTATGGACGAGATCTTCGGCTTCGGCCCGTTGGCACCCTATCTCAGTAATGAGGAGGTCGAGGAGGTCATCGTCAACGGGCCTGATGATATCTGGATCATCCACGCCGAGCGTGGCAAGGAGAGGACGGGGGCCAGGTTTCGGAACGCTAACGATGCTGTCAACTTCGTCAACCGCGCGGCCTCGGCGACCAGCGGTGGTCGGTGGTTGGACAAGTCGAATCCCAAGGTGGACGCTCGGATGCGCGATGGCTCGCGGCTCCACGCCGTGGCGGAGCCGCTGACGGTGAATGTTCCCGTTGCTATCACGATCCGTCGCCATCGTCTGGTGGCCGGGTCTCTGGATGCGCTGGTGCGCTTCGGCACTATTACACCGCAGGTCAAGGAGTTCCTACAGATGGCCGTGGATGGGAGGTTGAACATCGTGGTGGCCGGAGGCACAGCGTCGGGTAAAACCAACTTCCTCAACGCGATGTGCGCGGCGACCGAGGACGGAGATCGCTTCGTGGTGATCGAGGACACGCCGGAGTTGCACATTATGAAGGATGACGTGGTGCAGTTGACAACGCGGGATCAGGCGGAGGAGGCTGAGGGCTTCACGATGGCCGACTTACTGGTCGAGTCACTGCGTATGCGGCCCGACCGTATCATCACTGGTGAGGCGCGTGGGCCTGAGATCGTGGACGTGCTGATGGCGGCCAACACCGGTCACGACGGCCAGATGTTGACCATCCACGCCAACAGCACGCGCGACGTGATACAGCGAATGGAGACGATGTATTTGCTGCGCGGGACCAACGTACCGCTGGTGGCCATCCGTCGTCAGATCGCCGACGCATTTCAGTTGGTCATTTTTCTCAAGCGGGTTTTCATCGGCAACAAGCCAAAGCGGTTCGTGACCGAGTTGGCGGAGATGCAGAGCTCGCAGTATATGGAGTCAGGCAAGGTGGTGGTACAGAACATCTTCGAGGACAAAGGACAAGGGTTGAATTGGACAGGGTACTATCCCGAGCGATTGGCAGAGAGACTGAAGGGCCGAGGTGTTCACATCAATCCTCAGTTCTTCCGAAACAATAGGAGGTAGTAACGGTGAATGAGCACGTAAAGTACGTGGCAGAACACATAATGGGATTCGAGCGAGGGCGTTGTGAGCCAATGCAGTGGGGGAGCGGTAGTCACTCGGTGAATGCGGTGGGTGAAGAGAGCTTCGAGAGCTGGTCGATCTGTAAGTGGTGTGGCCGGGTGATCCGCAACGGTGAGGATACTGGTCCTTGCCCCGCGTATCCGTTCCCGAGTTTCACTTTGGAAGACCTGATGCGCCGACTGGGTGACGGAGGTCTGGACGTCCTGGTGCGCGTCGATCCTCATCGGGATGCAAAGCGTTTTACGGTAGTTGGCCCGCGCGGGCCTATCGCCAACACCGATGAGCCGTTCGAGGCGCTATGCACCTACCTGGCCGAGAACGAACTGCTGTTCCTCGATGGGGATGATGTTGATGATGAGGTCAAATTCGATCCGGTAGTCGAAGCATTCTTGGACCTCGTTTTCGGTTGCGAGGATGAGTGGGAGCCGGGGGAACCAGAGAAAGAGAAGCGGACGGTCGTTCCAGATTCGGCTTGTGATGATTTATTCCGTGAAATCACAGAAGTATTGATGGATCTCGTCCTCATTTCCAACAGGGCGTTCAAGCTTGCTGCGGAGAATAGGATATTGATTGATGCTTTCCGGCGCGAAATGGAGGACAGAATGGAGGACAGAAAATGCTAGAACCCATATTGCTCTTGGCGATCACGGCCGGGCTGGGTGTTTTCTTGGCTTTCACCGGATTGGTGCTGCCGCCCAGCGTGCGCTTGGAGAAGCCGGAGCGGGGCTTGATGAAGAAACTCCAGAATCGCTTGGACGCGGCTGAAATGCCGACGACGGCGGGCGAGTTTTTGGCCTCGTGCGGCATTTTCGCCGCTGTGGTCGGGGGAATAGCAATCCTGCTGGGCGCTCCGGTGATGGCGCTGGCAGGAGCTATCATTGCCCCCGTGATCCTGTGGCAGCGCATGGCGGGACGCCGGGATAAGTTTCTCCAGGAGTACAACGAGTCGCTGGCCGAGGTGGTGCAGTTGATGCGCGAGGGGTTCTCGGCTACAGGCTCGATGCGGGACGCATTGCAGCACGTGGTGAGCAACGGCCCTGACCCTGCGGCGGCTGATTTCCGCGAGGTCTGGTCGGCGCAAGCGGCAGGCACTACATTGCAGGATGCTTTCACGCCCGTGGTGGAGCGGCGGCGCAATCCCTATTTGCGGATGGTGGCCGAGGCACTGACGCTGAAAGCCAGTGAGGGCGGCAACGTGGGCAAAGTCTTGCAGGGTCTGGAGGTTATGATCCGCGAGCAGACCCACCTGCGGCGGGAGATCAACGCCAAGCAGTCCCAGGCTCGCTTGGAAAGCAGTATCGTCAGCGCGGCACCGGTGCTATTTTTCCTGTTGATGAAGATAATGCCCTGGCTGCGTGGCTACGAGCAGGGCTTTTACAAGACGATGTTGGGTCAGATCATCCTGGCCGGTGCCATCATACTAGGAATGGCGAGCTACGTGCTGAGCACGCGGATCGCTTCGAGCGGGCTGGCACTGGAGATCAAGGAGGTAGCACCGCAATGATCGGTATATTCGCATTTATGGCTGCGGCGGGAGTGCTTTTGATCGTCAATGCACTAGGTCCGCAGCAGGTACGTGTGCATTTGACTGATGTCGACGAGCGACCGGTCGTGGAACGCTGGCTGGAGACTTTCTTCGCCCCCGCCGCGAAGCGAGTGATGACGATGACAGGTCGGGTGGACATCGAGACGACCAAGAAGGGTATTGAGCGTCGTTTGGCCCAGGCTGGCTATCCGCCGCCTTTTGAGAGTGCCGAGGATGTTCTCAGTCGTCGGTTGTTCACGGCGGTGTTGTTTCCGGTGTTTGGCGGTGCCTTCGCGCTGCTGATCGGCCTGGGATCGATGACGTTTCTGTTGATGATCGGGTTGGCGGCATTCGGTTGGGGTTTGCCCGACCGCATCATCGCGCAAGCCAAACAAGAGCGTCAGGAACAGTTGACGTTGGACGCGGCCTCGACGCTGGATCGGCTGGCGATCTTCATTGCGGCGGGCAACGCTTTGCCAGCGGCGATAACCTCGCTATCTCGGCGGCGTGGCGGGGCCTGGGTGGGAGAGTTCAGGAAGGTAGCGGGCAAGTATTCCGTGACGGGGAACTTCCAGCAATCGCTGGAGCACGTCGTGGAAAGTAGTGGGCGCTTACCGGAAATCACGCGCGTCTGTGAGCGTATCAACGCTGCCTATGGTATGGGTGGCGGCGGTATCTCCGAGGCGATGCGCCGGATGGCGTCGGACGCTCGACAACAGATCGAACTGCTGATCACCGAGCGTGGTTACAAGAACGCGGTGAAGATGGTGATCCCGGCCTTCCTGGCCATCATCGCGGCTACCATCATCTTGATCGGCCCCGGTGCCGTGCGAATGGTCTCGGTGCTCTCAGGACAGATGTAGGTAAGGATGTAAAAAAGGAGGTGATGAAAGGGGAACGAAAACAAGAAGGCATTTCCGGAAAAGTAATCGCGGCTGAATAGCTATACGTGTTAGTTCATTTATCACAGGAGGTATGAAAATGTTGTTGGGAAATAGTAAGGCGTCGGCTCAGGGTTATACGGAGTACATAGTTTTGCTGAGTGGCGTGCTGGCCATTGCCTTCGTCATCTATCAGGTGGTGCAGACCATCCAGAGCGCCTACGAGACTCGGCAGGCCGACATCGAGGGTATCGCCGGTTGGTAATCCGGTAAGGAGGACGAGACGATGCGCCTTTTGTCGAGGTGTAAGAAGCATAAGAAAAAGAGCAAGCGCCGAGCGCAGGCGTACGTCGAGTTCATCGTCGTGCTTCCCGGCGTGCTGCTGTTGACGTTTCTGACCTGGGAGTTCGCATACTTCTGGTGGGGGCGGATGGTCACCTCCACTGCGACCTTCGAGGCCGGGCGTCAAGTAGCCGCCGGGGAGCCTGTCTCCACAGGGTACGCTGCCTATGACTACATAGTAGGTGAGAACCTGGCTGGGATGGGCGGCATCGAGAGCAGCGGAGACGGCTATGTCTACATCGACGAGTGGGCTCCGATGGCCTATCGCTCGGTCGCGGTGCAGTCCAATGTGCCCTGGCACTGGCCGTCGGGGCTAGCGACGCTGACGGGCGACTATGACATGAGTATGAAATCGAAAGCATTCTTCCGGCGGGAGGAGTTTTACCCCGGTCCGCCGGATATGTTCGAGTGACGGAGGATGGTGTGAGAGACGTGAGAGAGAAGGTACAGGCAGGAATAGTGGTTGTCTTGAGCGTCGTCGCGATGGCGCTGCTGGTGGCGATAGGATTACGTGAGAGCGCGACGGTTCACGCCTCCTACTCCTCACCGATAGACCCACAGCATACCTCAGATACTTCAGATACTTCAGAGTCAGGGGATGAGGATACAGGATTTCGCACCGCGCGAGGCGTCAACGTGCGTCATCTGGAGAACGTCGAGGCCGGGCTGGTTCCGGCGACGTTCGAGTGGGTCAAACTCTACGAGCGTTTCGACACTATGCCCGTTGAGCCGCTTCCTTACCAGGTGTTGTACCGCATCGACGTGAACCGTGGTGACCGCTGGCACTTTGAGGATCATCGGCTGCGCCCTGACCTGGACGCCATACGTGTGGACGTGCGCAATATAGCCGCTCAGGGGCTAGGCGTCGTGGATGCCTACGAGATCGGCAACGAGCCGAACGTGGATTGGCAGTGGGAAAGCCAAGCGCCGGACCCTGCCGATTACGTGGCGGTACTGCGTGTTGCCTACGAGGAGATCAAAGCGGTGGATCCGAGCGCCATCGTCGTCAGCGGCGGCTTGGCCCCGGTGGGTCGCGTCGGTGGGCCGTATGGAGTGAAGAAGGAGTGTACGGCTAATTCCGGTGTGACCTATCGGGGCAATGACTGCCGTGCAATGGACGAGCGGCTGTACGCTCAAGCGATGTTCGAGGCCGGGGGAGGCAGCTACTTCGACGTGTTTGGCTATCATCCTTATGGCTTCGCCTATGAACCGGAGCGTGCGTTGGGAGACCTTCCCCTGCACGATAACGGCAATGGCTTCGCATTTCGCGGTGCTGAGGCGATACGTGAGGTGATGGTGGAACAGGGTTGGGCCTACAAGCCGATGTGGGCTACCGAATTCGGTTGGTTGCGCGATCCTGCTACTGATGGCTTTGAGCAGTGTCACAAGGACCCGGGCTTCGCGGGCGTCGAATGGTACGTCGTATCGGAAGAAGCGCAGGCGGATTATCTGGTGCGTGCCTTCCGGTACGCCGACGCACACTGGCCTTGGATGGGCGCGATGTTCGTCTGGGACTTGGACTTCCAGATGCAGGGTGTGCCGTGTCAACCTGGCCGTTACTACGCAATTCGGAAATATGATGGCAGCATTCCCGGAGCTCCTACGCAGGCTTACGTTGCCCTGTCGGGAATGGCGGGAATGGAATGAGGAGAATAAGAGAGGAATGAGTAGATCAGGAAGAGGAAGAAGGAATAATTCGAGATCGTCGAGAAGTGGAAGAGGTAGGAGTTCTGTACAGGACTTGCTCCGCAACTTGGAGCAGGTTTACCGCGATGATCCGAGGAAGATACGCAGAATCAACGATACGACCCGCAGGATCAGGCGCGGGCGTTGAGTGATTTAGGTCTTTGATCAAGGGGGAGAAATGAGACTTTTGTCGAGACTAAATCAGAGCAAAGAGGACAAGGACAAAAAGGAACGGGGACAAGCCTACGTGGAGTTCCTGATTGTGCTCCCCATTTTCTTGATTTTCATCGCCGGGGTGATCGGCTTTGGGCGTTTGATGTACACCAAGTTGGCGACGCAAGCGGCTGCTTACTCGGCCACTCGACACGCTGCGGCCACCCTGAATCGGGATCGCGGGCTTTCTCAGGCATATCAGGCGGTTGATTGGACGCTGAACGGCTTTATGCTGGACGCGAGCGCAGCCAACACAGAAGTCAGCTATTGGGGCGGCTGGAGCCGTGGACAGCAGATACAGGTCAGCGTTTGCTACGGTGTTCCCCCGGCTCCGATCCCGATGGGGGATGCGATTTCGCCGTCTGAGATTTGCTCCTACCAGAGTATGATCGTGGAGCCCTGGCAGAGCAGATGGTGATGGAGGATGCTAAATGAAAACGAGAACGAATGACAAAAAGCAAGGGGAAGAGGGTCAGGTGCTGGTCTGGATGGTGTTCCTGATGCCCTTGCTGATGGCTTTGGTGGGTTTCGTCTACGACGGCGGTATGCTGTGGATTCAGTATCGCAAGGCACAGTTTGCTATGGATAGCGCAGCGGTCGCGGCAGGATCAGTGATCAACGTGCAGCAGTTTGTAGATACCGGGCAGGTAGAGCTGGGTGAGGATGCACTCTTGGTTGCGGACTGGTATGCGAGTCAGAACTATCACGATATGAACGTCACGAACGTCTACGTCAGTGACAATGTGATCTACCTGGACGGGACTTTTCACGCCGAACCGGTTTTCCTGGGTGTGTTCGGGGCTGATGGATTCGACATAGCGATTCACGGGAAAGAGCGGCCCCAGTGGGGGATTTCGGAAGAAAATCAGTGAAAAGTCCTTGCCATCGGGTATGGTGTGTGGTATACTGAGAATGTAGCACAAGTACACACATAAGACATAGCATAACATACCTAAATTACCTAAAGGAGGTAAACTGATGTTCAGAGCAATACTTGGAACAACCGCAGGAAAGCTGGCAGCAGCAGTAGTTGTTATACTCATGATCGGGCTTGTCGGAATGATGCTTCGGAATCCGATGCACGACAACGTACGTCCCATCGAGGAGGTCATCCCGACGTTTACGCCGACAGTCGTGGCGAGCCCAGCAGCTACAGAGAATGACGGAGATGATAGTAGCGCCGCCGTCCAAGGGAAGGGTGAGGAGGAAGCTACACTGGATACACCAACGTCCACACCTCAGCCCACGCCCGATGGATGGAGCGTCGAGACCGACGTGGCCGGAAGGGAGTATCTCTCCCCGCCGCCC
>CAZDYW010000053.1:0-11173 GCA_964509655.1 uncultured Anaerolineales bacterium | reverse complement strand
CGAAGGAGCCTGCCCTGAGCTTGTCGAAGGGTTGCCCCAGTGCAGGATGTCCCGCCAGGGATTGTTACCGTCGAGCTTGAGCCACAGGCTGATGGCGAAGGGGCCTGTCCCCAGATCAAGGTCGCCGACGCCCGCGACCGTGATGACGTCGTCGCTGCCGTCGAAGCGCACAGCGCCGCCGGCGGCGCCCTGTTGTCCCGTCGCCGGGCAGCGCGGCTGAAGTTTCA
The DNA here is from genome assembly GCA_964509655.1 of uncultured Anaerolineales bacterium. Lineage (GTDB taxonomy): Bacteria > Chloroflexota > Anaerolineae > B4-G1 > B4-G1 > CAZANJ01. The sequence continues at coordinate 10,946 of CAZDYW010000053.1, read as the reverse complement.
GCTGCGCGGTACACGTCCCGTCGTGTGCGCCAGTGGAGAGATCGCGGAAGGTGAGCACGGTGTTGCCCGTTGCCGTGTCGTCCAAAGGCATGCGGAGCAGCGCGCCCTCCAGCGCCTCGTTGTGCAGCGCGGAGCCGAGGAGGAGCGACTCGAAGCCGATCTCCACCTGCTCGACGCCGGCCACGGCTGTCTCTACGCCGCAGGCCGCCGCATCCGCGCTGAAGTCGACGCTGCCGCTATCTCCGTAACTCCCGGCCCAGGTGGCGACCTCCTGTCCGCACACGCGCACCGACCCGCTGACGCCGCTCCCTTCGAGCGCCACGGTGCAGTCCGCCCCGCGACTGACATCTCGGCTGCAGGTCGTGGTCACCGTTTCGGTGGGATAGGTGCCGGGGCGGATGTCCGCCAGCGTCAGGCCGTCGCAGCTCAGCGTGACGCCGATCTGGTCCCCTGTGCCGTCGGGCGTCGTCCAGATGATCGAGACGGGCACGGCCCGCTCGGCCGCCCCTCCTGTGAGGTTGAGCGACGCGCCCAGCGGCGCATCGGGCAGGCCGGCCTGATCGAGATTCACGGTGGGGGCAGCGGCATCGACATCGATCCACCGCTCCAGCCGCGTCGTGTGCCGTGCCACCTGATCGGCGCTCAGCGCCGGTAATTGCGCCACTTCGTCCGTCGCCTCGACCGTCACCGTGTAGCGACCGGACGGCTCCATCTCGGTCAGCACGTAGTCCACCGACCAGGACGATCCATCCAGCGTCGCCCGCTGCGTGCCCAGCCCGGCCACGCCGCCACGGTCGTTGTAGAGCGTCACCGCGACGCTTTCCGGGGCCACGCCGCTGCCGTTGGAGCCTTCGGGGAGCGCGGGATCGCTGACGGTGCCCGATAGCGGCAACCGCCAGGCGCCGGGCCTGGTGGGATGGTGGCTGGCGTCCACGCGATCTCCATCGGCGACGTCCATCGTCAAATCCGGCGGGTCGTCGTCTACATAGACCGTGGCTGAAGCTTCAGCTACTGAAGCTTCAGCCAGCGTCGTGGCCGAATCGGCCCGGTGACCCACCCGATCCACGGCGCGGCTGGTCAGGCTGTACTGGCCCGCGCCGCTTGGGGTGAACCAGGGACACCATGCGCCATCTCCCTTGCTATCGCTACAGCGGTCCGCCGGTATCCAGGTGGTACTGCCGTTCCCCTTCGTCACGCCCAGATCCACACCGGCCACGCCCGAGGTGCCGTCGTTGGCGATGATCAGCATTTGCAGAGGCTGGTTCGGCAAGTAGCTGGCGTAGGGCTCCAATGGCTCGGAGGTCGGATAATCGGTGTCCACGGTGATGTTGTGGCTCTGGCGATCCTCGACCCAGGCCACCTGGTAGCTGTACAGTTCCTGAACCTGGCGAGATGACAGCCCGGTGGCGTAGACCGTCACCTCGTCTATCCGCCCGTCGAACGTGTCCTGACGATTGGGCCAATCCGATTCGGAGCCTCCGATGCGGATCGGTTCGTCGTTCGTGACCGGGCTGCGGTCGCCACCAGGGAACGACTTCTGCCCCTGTTCAAGCCCGTTGACGTAGATCCGCAGCCACTCCCCGTCGAAGACGCCCATCACGTGGTTCCAGGCGCCCTTCACCAGAGGGACGGCGCTGGTGGCATAATACCGCGTGCCGAAAACCGTGTCATCCTGGAACTCGAAGACGGGATACAGGCCGTTGCTCGCGATGTGGAGCCGGTAGTTGGCCTCCTTCTCGCTGTCGTACTTGCCCACCAACTCCTGGGTGGAGCTGCCGCTCTCCTCGTCGGGCCGCACCCAGGCCCCCACGCTGAAGGTGTCGAGATCGAGATCATCGGCGTCGGGCACCTCGACCTTGTCGCCCCGACCGTCGAACGCCGCTGCAAATCCCATCCAGCCCTGGATGGCGCGGCCAGCCTGCGGGCAGTAATCGCTCTCCTCGGATGCGCCAGCCACGCACGCCCCGTCGTGACCGTTGCCCGAACTGTCCGAAAATTCTGTCGCCCCAAGGGCCGCTCCCTGGGTATCGTCGAAACGCAAGTGTAGGATCGGCGCCTCGCGGTACAGCTCGCGCACCTCTGCGGCGGAAAGCGCCTGGTCGGTCACCCTGCTACGCAGGACGTAGACGTCGTCGATGGCGCCGTCGAACAGCTCGGTCGGGTCTCCGCTCTCGGCTGCCGCGCCGCCGCCGATGAGCAACTCATCGTCGAGGTCCGCGACGACGGACGAAGCGAGAGACTCCGTGCCCTCCCATTCTCCGTTGACGTAGAAGGTCACGAGGTCGTCGCTGTCCACGACCGCCGCCACGTGTACCCACTCTCCGGGCTGGAGCCATACCCCGCTGGTAGTGTAATCCTCGCTCCCATACACGCTGAACAGAAGCTCCGATCCGCTCGTGCCGAAGCCAAAGCCATCGTCGCTCTCCTCCCGACTCGCGGAGAGGATGCGCTGCACGCCAGATAGGGCCTCTGGCTTGATCCACGCGGCGATGGTGAAGTCCTGCGTCAGCTCGTTGGCGCTGTTGTGCGGGAGGCTGATGCGATCCTCCTGGGAGGCGTCGAACAGGGCCGCCCGGTTGACGCGGCCCGCCACGCCCGACGTGGGGCACCAGTCACTGCTGCACGCCCCGTCCTGCTGGCCCGTCGCATCGGTGAAGCTCGTCTCTCCCGGCGGATCGTCCAGCCGCAGATGGAGGGCCGTGGTCGCCGCCCAGTAAAGCTCCTCGATGGTCCAATCGCTCAGCGCTTGCCGGTAGATGGACAGGTCGTCGATCCTTCCATCGAAGGGCACCGACTCGTTCTCGTACACGCGCCAGTACCGACCGTCGACCTCCCCGGAGAAGGACACCTCGGTCGTCTCGATGGTATACGGCGAGCCTTGAGGGCGCGATGTGCCGGCTTCCGTCGTGCGGAAGACCCAGCTCCCGATTTTATCGTCCCCATCGCCGGGCGCGGAGCCACAAGTCGTGCCCCTGTCGTCCTCCCACATCTGGAGGGTCAGCATGCCCTCGAAAGCGACCTCCGCGCTCCAATCGTAGGCGTCGATGTACCCATCCCCGTCCGGGTCGTGATTGCGCTCCACCGTCTGATTCAGGATCTCCACGCCGTTGGCCGCCATGCACAGCTCGGCGTCCTGGACCGCGACGCCCTCGGAATGGTCGGTGACCAAGAAGCCATCGTCGAAAGTCACCACGCCCCGGTCCCCGGAGCGGCCCACGGTCAACTGCTGGGTGTTGGTCGGCAGTGTGCCCGTGAAGAAGCCGCTGTCCTTGAGCTGGCCGTCGATGTAAAGCTTTACCGTCCCCTCGTCGAACGTGAGCGCCACATAGTTCCAGGCATTCGGCGTGAGTGCGTCGCCGCTCTCCCAGTAGCCGCTCCACGCGCTCCCGTCGCCGAATCCAAAGCGGATGCGATGCTCCACGCTCGTGGTCGTCCTGACGTCCACGCGCTGCAACATCGGGTAGCCGTCCGCCTGACCGCTCTCATATCCCAGGATGCCCTGTGGTTCCCAAAGCTCGCAGCGATCCCAGTATTGATGGGTCTCGACACACTGATCATCACTGTAGGGCCGGGGATAGAGCCAGGCCGCGATGGTGAAGCGCCCGTTGCTCAGGTCGAGGCTGGGGGATGGGCCGACATTGAAGAACTGCTGGCCGTTGAAATCGGCCGCCGCCCCGACGATGCCGGTGGCACCCATGGGGCTCTTCGAGGGCGAGGCCCAACCATCATTCTCGAACATCGAGTCATCGGCCAGCAGGTCCCTCCGGTCGAATGTCATGTGGAGCACAGGCTGCTGGAACAGCGCTCCCGCCTCCGCATCCTCCAGCGCATCATCGAAGAGGCGCAGCTCGTCCAGCAGTCCGTCGAACGTCGCCGTCACGTCAGGGCAGCGTCCGATGCTGAGGCCGGCCTCCGTCGAGTAGTCCGCCGGTGTGGCCGAGCCGCTGCCCGCCAGCCCGCCGTCGACGTAGAGGTGCTGCCCGCTGCTGCCGTCGTCGAATGTCCCGAAGGTATGCACCAGGTGATGCCATGCCCCGTCGGCGTAGTCCGTGCCGGAGCTGCATACGCTCTCCCATTCTTTTGTCGAGCCGTCCAAGTAGGGCACTTTCGCGCATACCTTCCCGCTCTCCAGGAAGACCTGCACCCCATCTGAGTCGTCGCTGGCCAAGAGACCGCCGTCGTCCTCCTCGGTCTTGAACCAGAGCGAGGCGCCGTAGGCCGTCTCCGGCATATCCAGCGCCGATGTCACATACCCGCCGTCGCTCAGCCTCAGCGCCCCCCCGTATTGCCCGTCGTCCTTCACCGTGGCGCATTCCCCCCCGGCGCAGAAGCCGTCGTGGGGCGGGAGACTGCCGGAGCGATCCGCGTATGTCGTCGCGGTGATCGGATCCTCGAAGGGCAGCCAGAGCACAGCGTCACCGGCCAGATCGTCCCAGTCCACGATGACCGCCTCCGCCACCTGCGTGAAGCTGTAAACGCCGCTTGGCGCCGTATTCTTGACCGTCACCTCACCGGAGATCGTCTCCTGCTCTTCGGGCTGGATGACGAAGGCCTCCGGCGGGAGTTCTGTATCGGTCGCTGACGACGGGAAGGCGGTATCCAGCAGCCCCTGCGCGTAGCGATTGGCAAGCTCGTTCCTGACCGTCGCCTCGTAGAAGATGGTATCGCCGGGTTTGACGAACCCGTCCGATGTGGTATAGACGCCGCCAGCGGCTATCTCCTTCACCAGGGACTCGAGGGTCAGCACCTGCGAGTTGGAGGGGACCTGTGGGTTGAAACCATAGGTCTTCTCCAGAACATCGGTCAGCATATCCTGATCCGCGTCGACGTTCAAGGGATCGGCCGTCACCCACGTGATGGCTGCGCTGCCATCCGCGTTGCTGTCGTAGACGAAGGCCCATCCGCCCACCCATTCGGTCTTATCGCCGTCGTCGTCCTGGTCGAAGGCGTCCTGGTGGAGCACCTCGTCCCCGTCCATCAGGCCGTCGCCGTCGCTGTCGGGGCGGGATGGGCTTGTGCCTTCTCGCACCTCATCGTAATCTCCCAGGCCGTCGCCGTCGCTGTCACCGCTTTCCGGATTGCTCCCGATCTGCCGCTCGTAGAGGTCCGAGAGGCCGTCGAAGTCGCTGTCCCAGCGTGTATCGTCCGGATCGGAGCCGAAGGGCAGCCCGTCGCTGTCCGCGTCTCGCAGCGTCGGGAGCTTCAGGTCGCCGGTCTGGCCCCAGGACTGGCGGCAGCCCTGCCGGTCGCAGTCGAGAGCGTAGAAACCATCGAGACTGGAGGGGAAGACGTCGAGCTTGATGCTCTCGCTCATGTCGTAGTGACGCGTGGCCTTCTCCGTCCAGATGGTGCAGACCCCCAGGATGCAGTTCTGGGAGGGGATGGCGAAGGCCTCGGAGAGATAAAGCGCCGTGGGTTGATTGATGCCCGCTGTGGTCAGCGGTACGGCGTCATCCACGTAGGGCGCGCGCGTGATGTAGACCGGCTCCCCGGCGCGCCAGGTGTGCCCGACGTCGCCCCACTCGGGGCCGTCCCCGTCCTCGTAGGCCCACTCATCCGATAGCGCGCCCCGGCTCAGGTCATCGTGGAAGTCGGTCTCCTCGGTCTCCAGTCTGTAATCGAAGGTCGAGCTGCGCAGGTTGCCGTCGTTGTACTGGTAGCGGTAGGCCGCTCCCAGGTTCGCGGGTAGTCCCACCAGGTCAATCGTGTTCGTGAAGGCCACGCCGTAGCGGATCTCCTGGCCCACGGAGAATCCTCTCTCCGGGTAGACGAAGTCGTCGGAATCGATGGAGGAGAATTGAAGGCGTGGACTCTCGCCCTCCCCAAGCTCTCGCTCCTTCAGGTCGACCATCACCGTGCCGCTGAAAATCAGCACCTCCAGCGCTTTGGACACCACGCCCTGGATGCCGCCGCAGAGCCACGCGCCGGCCGAGCTTTCCTGCATATCATCGGGCAGCACGCCGCAGATGGCGTCGACCAGGGCGTCGATCAGAGAGATCACGGCCGAGATGATGGCGCCCACGATGGGAATCGCGTTGATGACGACCATCAGAATCTGGACCACAGTCGAAGCGATGGCCGCCGCGATGGCTGCCCCCAGCTCCTGGCGTGACAGGTCGCCCAGCGCCATCGTCACGATTGCCATGGCCCAGGTCACCACAACTCCCACGACCAGGCCGATCACGGCCATGCTCTTGAAGGCGCTCTTGATGGACTGCACGGTGCCCTGCAGCGCCTGCTTGAGCGTCTTCGTCGTTTCGAGCGCCTCCTTCACCGCCGTAAACAGGTCCTTGAGAAGCGCGATGATGCTCACGGTTGCCAGGACATTGATGGCGATCTCCTTCCCACTATCGCCCTTGGTAGCCCCCCAGACGGTCAGCCCAACAGCCGCCACGGTCACGCCGAACATGGCGCCCAACCCCACCTTTCCTAACTTCCCCAGTTTCACGAACGTATTCGCCGGATGGAAGGCGTTGAGCCAAGCGCTCCCCACGCCTCTGAACCCGGCCCCCACGACCTTGACGAAATCATCCGCATTGCTGCGGGGCCGCGTGATGTCGTAGAGGCTGAGGTCTTTCCAGACTTCGTCCGCCGCGTCGATGAAGTCCCCAGCGAGCTCTATCATGGCGCAATAACCGAGGAGCTTCAGGCCTACTAAGCCTTGGCTGAGTTGCGAGTCGGAGTCACCGGTGCTCATCTCCTCGCTCCAAGCCAGCGCTCCCTGCAAGCGCACCATATCGGAGAAACCGGAGTAGAACGAGACGTAGAGGCTGCGGGCGATCACCATGAGGCCCTTGACGTAGTCCTCGTCGGTCGCAAGCGCGTGATCCTCATCTGCGAGGTAGTCGGCAATCCCCGCGGTGTACTCGGCCTCCAGGACGTCCCAATACTCGAGCATGGGGAACTGCTCCCAGCCGATGTCGTTCCCGTCCAAGTCCTGGTCGTCGTTGTACCGATAGGGCGACCACTTGATCGAGGCGATGGTGTCGAGGGCCAGCGATTCGAAGTCGAGCGTCAGCGCCTCATCGCCCCCGCCCGTGGCTGACTCCAGGTTGACGCTGCGGAAGCTCTCCTCGCGGGCGAAGAGCAGCGTCGGCGTGGTGTCCTCGCGGTAATCGTCGAACTCTTCGCTCAGGATGCGCGGCGTCTCCTCCATCATCAGCTTCGCCGCGTAGTCCTGATGATCGTAGGAGAATGTCTCCACGCCCAATCCATCCTGGGGAATGGACCAGCGCCGTTCATCGCCGTCATCGAGGGCGCCGGGGTTGCCAAACCGCTCTTCCAGGGTCAGGTTGCCGTCGCTGCGCTCGGCCACGACGATGTCACGCTTTCCGTCGGCGTGGCAGGTGAGCGGCGTGCTGTCGGGGTCGTAGTCGGGATCGTTGGCGTCGTCCTCGTCGTCACAATCCCTACCGGGCACGAAAATGTCGGACAGGCCCCGCGCCAACTGCCACAACTGGCCGTCCGCGTCAAGGTCATCGTCGGTGGTCGGGTCCTCCCAGAGAACGGACACGTCCAGGCCATGATCTTCGCGGGCCCTCATCCCGGTCAGGAGCCACGATTCGTCGTAAGTATGCACCACCTGGGTGATGTCGGCGCTTCTGTGGGCCGGCTCCATGCACCAGGCGTCAAGCTCCTCGCTGCGCTTCGAGGCGTCGTTCTGGGCCTCGTCCGAAGGCTCGAAACCCGTCGGGTCACAGACGTCGGTCAACATTTGCACCAGCCAGACGACCCGCGCATTCTGTGGTTGCTGCCAGGCGCCGTCGGAGCTGGGCCAGTAGATCATGCGGGCCGAGAAGGCCGCTTTGCCGCCGCCCGTCTCGTCGGGCATGACGCTGAGCGGGATGTAGGCCAGCAGCGTCCCCGCGTCGTCGGCCTCGCGCACAGAGATGCCGTAAGGCTCCAGCGGCTCCGGGTCGATCATCTGGTCGCTATACGCCCCGTTGACCACGTTCGCAATCGCGGCACACTCGCTCCCGTCGGCGGTCTCGACCGTCATGGCGTGGTTCCCGTCGGCCAGGCTCAGCAATTTGCCGTCGAATGTTTCCTCACCGTCATCGCTCAACATGTACTCGGCCAGCGGGCTGCCCGGCTCTGCGCAGGTGCCCTCGAACATACTGACGACGGCGCCCTCCGCGTCCAGGTCAAACGTCAGCGTCGTCTTATCCGGGTCGGCCGCGTCCGGGGTCAAGTTCACCGTGGCGGAAACAGAGCCACGGACGGCCACCGTCGCCTCCAGGCCCGTGAGCTTGAAGGGCACCTGGTAGCCACCATCTGAACCTTCGGCCGCGTTTCCCGTGATCTCCAGCTCCAGCATCGGCACCAGCCGCATGTCGCCGTTCTGGCTGGTCGGACTGGCCTCGATTTGCTCCTCCGTCATACCGTCGGCGAAGGTGGTCTGCTTGACGCGCTGGATCTGGCCCTCCACGTCTCCACCGGGCCAATCGAGCACGCTCATGGCATACCCCAGATGGTCCGGGTTGGTCGGGCGGAGCTGGAAATCGACCAGGGCCGGGTAGCCGGCCTCCAGGTTGTCTAGCTGGAAGCTGAACGGGTTCTCGCCGTCGAAAGGCGTCACGCCGTCCGCGCTGCTGTGGCGTCCATCCTGCCCCACCACGCCGTTGGGCGCCAGGTCGACCGGGTCGTGCACGCCATCGCCGTCATCGTCGTCGTCAAAGATGTCCGGGACACCATCCTCGTCCACGTCACACGCGCTCAAATCATCCGGCACGCTGGTCACGCCCGCCAGTTCCAGGCACTCCAGACCGTCGGGGAGGGAGTCGCCGTTGGTGTCCGGATCCTTGGGGTTGGGGTACCAGTGCTGACCGGCGTAGTCGAAGCCTTCAACCTCGATCTGATCCAGAATCGAATCGCCGTCGGTGTCGGCGTTCATCGGGTCGGTGCCCAACTGATAGACCTCGACCCAATCGTTGAGCGTGTCGCCGTCGGTGTCGGCGGCGGAAGGGTCGGTGCCCAGGCGGATCTCGTGCTCATCGGGGATGCCGTCCCCGTCTGTGTCCACGGTTGAAAATTCAGTCGTGCTTTTGGTCGTCGAGTTGGTGAACAACGGCAGACTTCCCATCTCAAGCTCGGCGTTCACGCTCTGGGCAGCGGTCGTCAGCGGGTCACGCTGAGGATTCCAATCGCTCCGCAGCACGTTTTCCGCCTCACGCACGGCCTCCGCCTGTGCCTCTTGTTCCTCCTGCTCCGCCCTCTGCGCGGCGGTGCGCTGCGAAAAAGCGTGGATCTGCTGACTCTCCAGGAATGGCCCGAACACCATGGAGAGAACGACCAGCAGCACCACGATGGCGTAGACGCGCCGGGAGCGGCGGTAAGCGATGAGCACCGCCGTCATTCCCAGGCAGGCCGCGAGGGATCCGATCAGCGTGCCCGCCGCTTGTCGCTCGGCCGGAGTGCGCGGGAGATCGCGGATCACGGCCTGTAGAGCCCGTGGCGCCGACGTCAGCCCCGCCTGGTCGGGGAAGGCCGAGAAATCGGTCGTGATGTCCGCCTCGACGCGCTCGCCGTTGTCCTCCTCTGGATAGGCCAGGTGCATCGTCAAGCGCAATGGCAGGCCGCGGTCATCCACCCACAACTCGCCGTGCCCCGTCGTCCCCTGATACATGCGCGACGAATCGAGCGTCAGGCCCAACGGCAGCTCGCCCCGTTCCCGGAGATAGCTCTCCAACTGGTCGCGCATGTGCTGAGCGAAGGCCAGCCCGTCCAGGTCGAAGGCGTATTGAGTAAAACGTAAAGCGTCATCCCTGCCGGGCAACGAGCGGCTTTCCGCTCCCAGCTCGCGCACGTTCTTCGCGCCGGCCAGGTATGCCAGATGGTCGCGTCCTGGGGCAAAGGCGGCGGTTGCTTGTGAGGCTAAGCCGTCGTCCATCTCCTGCCAAGTGCCACCCACCTGGCGGCCAAGGGCGCGGTCTCCCTCAATGCGTATCTCGATGCCACTTTGCGGATCGGCCACGCCGCCGCCACCTTGCCACAGTCCCATCTCCAGCGTCTGCATGGGCAGGTCAATCTCACCCTCCAGGTAGACCGTCTCCTCGCTCGGGCTGCGGCCCACGTTGACCACAGCCGGGGCCGGGAAGGTCGTCTGGATGACCTCAGTGGAGAAGTGGTAGATGCCGGCATCCTGGGCGCGTTGCCAGGCCTGCTGGACTGCCCGTGCTGCAGGCGGGTCATCGCTGGCTTGCGCGAATTGGGGCGCGGCGATGCCTACGAGCAGAAGCATCACAACGGTAAAGGCGAAGATCCACGAATAGCGCTGGGGTGAACGGCTCATCCCACTCCATTCTCTGTTCTTTTTACTTTTCATGCCATCACATCCTCTTTTCTTTTTACTTTGGGCCAGTCTGCGGGCATTATACCGCCTGTCTGTCGATGCATTCTCCCTTTGCATCCGTCTGTCGAATGATGGTCGCGAGATCAGCCATGCTAAGCGCGTGCTCGGAGAAACGGGACAGGATCAGCAGCTCATCCCTGTTTGGGTCCGCGCCGATCAGCAGCAGGCCCAATTGCTCGCACAGCAGGATGACGTCGAGGCCGGGCAGTCCCTTACTCAAGTCGAAGACCAAAGCGGCTGGGTCAATATCTGCGACAGCATTGCGGGCGCCGGGAATGAGCGGGTTTACACAGAAGACGTCCAGATGCGCATCCGCTTTGAGGCTGGTCGCGATGCCCGCCATATGAAGGGAACTGCCGTACACGACCACCGGGGTTCGTGATTTCATAATGTACCTCTTTTCACGTGACAAAATTATTGCTTGCCATGTTACACCAAACGCGCTTCAATTGGAATGTACGAAAGTACAGTGTAGGAGGAAAAAAGGTACAGTCGGAGTACACACTTTAGTAGGATGGGAAGTGAGATGGAGAGACTCGTGAGAGGGATTTTGCTAGTGGATCGGGGTTTTTCCCCCTCACCCTTGCCCTCTCCC
>CAZDYW010000052.1:0-11395 GCA_964509655.1 uncultured Anaerolineales bacterium | reverse complement strand
CGTTGCCCATTGACAATCAGGGTCAAGGCGTTCCCATCACAGATGGCACGCATATCGTTGGTGGCGTTGCCGAGCCGGATGGCGTCCGACTCTTCCCAATCCACCAGCGGCTCGAAGCCTGTCTCACCGGCCTCCAGGATAGCGTAGAGGCCATCGCCGGAGATAAGGAAGTAATAGCCGTCGCCATTGGATTGGACTCGACAGGCCACGCCATAGTCGTTGTTATCCTCCGGGCCGGCCTCGACCTGTGAGGCTTCCACCTCGATGACGAGGTTGTCGAAGTTCTGGTTGGCTATGCCCCACATTGTGTGTGCGTCGCCGATGGAGACGACGGAGTAAGACCCGCCTTTGTATCCGACGCTGCCGGTTTCGTAATCTCCAACCTCCCAGCCGGAGGCCGAGCTGCTGAAATCATCCTCGAAGAGCACACCTGGGCGAGGCTCAGAAGTTTCCTCATCCTCCAGGATGTCCAGCGGATTTTCTATCCCACTCAGGAAAGGGATATTGCAACAGGTGCATGCCAGAGCTGCTATTATCAGAAGGATGGACGCGTTCAGGACTTTTCCGTTCATGCTTTCTCCTTGAGACCCTAACCCGGACAGAGCCGGAACCAAAAGTTAACCACAGATTGCACTGATTTCACAGATTTTTTCTCTCTCCCCATCCGTGTAATCCGTGAAATCTGTGGCTCAATCCTTGCTCTTTGTACAAGAATTTGATCGGTAAGGCATTAATCGACTTCCATACCCAGCCGCGTTTGTTCTTCCTTGATCACGCTTTCGTCCAGTTTCTCGAACAAGGGGTTGGGTTCGCGCAGCGACTGACCGGGGGGCAGTTCCACAGGCTCCCAGGCGCCGGTCGCGTTGTTGCCGTCGTAACATAGCGCCTTATGGACGCGATCGTTATCTTCCTCGAAGGTCTCCGTGTATTGTCGCCCGAACAGGGTACCATCGTAGCCCAAGTATTGGTGCAGCCGCTCGGATGAGAAGGGCAGGAAAGGGGCGAAGAGCGTCTTCAGATGATCGATGGCCTGAAGCGCGACGTAGATGGTCGTGCCAGCCGCCTCGCGATCTTCCTTGATCTGGAACCAGGGGGCTTTCTCGTCCAGATAGCGGTTGGTCTCCCGCGCCAGAGCCATCACCGCGTCCAGCGCAGCGCGGAACTTGCAAGCCGCGATCTGCTCGCCGACGGCAGCGAAGCCTTGCTCGATTTGATCCAACAAATCAGTATCCTGCGCATCCAGCGTCCCCGGCGTGGGCACTTGTCCATCGAAACGCTTGTAGGCGAAGGTCAGCACGCGATGGGCCAGGTTGCCCCAGGCGGCCACCAACTCATCATTGTTGCGATGCACGAAGCCTTCCCAGCGCCAATAGGTGTCCCGCGTCTCCGGCATCTTCATCGTCAAGTAGTAGCGCAGGGTATCCGGGTCGTATCGATCCAGCGCCTCATCCATCCAGACCGCCCAGTCATGCCGCCCGGACATCCCCCGACCTTCCAGATTCAAGAACTCGTTGGCCGGCACATCGTAGGGCAGGTTGAGCTTCTTCGAGGCATCATCCTCGTAGAGTCGCTCCACGCCCATCAACTCCGCCGGCCAGATGACGGCGTGGAAGGGAATGTTATCCTTGCCGATGAAGTAGAGCGTCTTGGCCTCCGGAGCATACCACCAGCTCTTCCATGCCTCCGGCTGATCGTGGTTGTGGGCCCATTCGACGCTGGCGGAGAAGTAGCCGATGACCGCCTCGAACCAGACATATAGACACTTTTTCTCCCAGTCCTCCAGGGGCACCGGGATGCCCCACTTCAGGTCGCGCGTGATGGGGCGGCCTTTCAGCTCCTCACCGACATAACGGCGGGCGAAGTTGATCACATTATCGCGCCAGTGATCTTTGCCCTGATTGAGCCACTCAGCAAGCCCTTCCTGGGCCAGTTTGGGCAGATCGAGGAAGAAATGTTCCGTCTCGCGCAGCACTGGCACGCTGCCGTCGATCTTGCTGCGCGGGTTGATCAGATCCTTGGGGTCGAGCAAGGTGTTGCAAGCGTCACATTGGTCGCCCCGCGCCTCCTCATTTCCACAGACCGGGCAGGTGCCTTCCACGAAGCGATCGGGCAAGAAGCGGTTCTGAGCCTCCGAGTACATCTGTTCCTGGATTTCACTGTAAAGGTAACCTTTCTCCAACAGAGCGAGGAAGAAGTCCTGGGAGACGCGATGGTGATTTTTCGTATCGGTGTGGGTGAAAAGATCGTAGCTGATGCCCAGTTGCTGGAACATCTCCAGGAAGCCGAGGTGGAAACGCTCGAAAACCTCGCGCGGGGATTTGCCCTCCCGCTCGGCTCGCAGCGTGATGGGTGTGCCGTGGGAATCGGAGCCGGAGACCATCAGCACGTGATCACCGTTCAGGCGATGATAGCGGGCGAAGATGTCACCGGGAAGATGGGAACCGGTGACGTTGCCGGCGTGTATCTTGGCGCTGGCGTAGGGCCAGGCGATAGCGACTAGAATATGTTCAGACATTAGCGTGTTCCTCCTTATTTTGCGAGCCAATAACGATGTCTATTTTAGCACAGGGAGTGATAAACGAAAACCGCCAGCCGGAGGGCTGGCGGTTTATGCCGTAGGGCCGTGCGCGAATTGGCCTATCGCGAGTCGAGATCCTCCTTCCCGACTCGCCACGGCAAGCGACACATCATCATAGCGCGAAGCGTATCAGTCCTTTTTCTCATCTCACTAACTCAGGTAATCTCGCAGTTGACGGCTGCGGCGCGGGTGGCGCAGGCGGCGCAAAGCTTGCCCTTCAATCTGGCGGATGCGCTCGCGCGTGAGCCCGAATTTCTGGCCCACTTCCTCCAATGTGTGGCTGCGCCCGTTGACCAACCCAAAGCGAAGGCGCAGGATGCGCGCTTCCCGTGGGCTCAAGGTCGCCAGCATCTCCTCGACCTTCTCGCTGAGCAGGTGCTGATAAGCTATCTGGGTCGGCGTGGGAGTCGTGTCATCCTCAATAAAACCGCCTAACTCGCCGTCATCTTCGTCGCCGACGGGACGCTCCAGGCTCAAGGGACGCCAGGAGACCTTGAGCATCCATTGCACCTTGCGCGGCTCCATATCCATCTCCTCGGCGAGTTCCTCCGGTGTCGGCTTGCGCCCATACTCCTGCTCAAGCTGTCGAGATGTCTTGTAGAGCCGCCGGATACGATCCGACATATGCACCGGCACGCGGATCGTGCGCCCCTGATCAGCAATAGCGCGGGTGATCGTCTGGCGGATCCACCAGGTAGCGTAGGTGCTGAACCGGTATCCACGAGTATAATCAAATTTCTTCACTGCTTTCATCAGGCCCAGGTTACCCTCCTGGATCAAGTCCAAAAAGGGCACTCCCCGGCCCATATACTTCTTTGCAATGCTGACGACCAAACGTGTGTTGGCCTTGATGAGATGCTCTCGTGCCTCACGCCCCTCCTCAATCGTGCACTGGAGAATATCTCGCTCCTGAGGGTCGGAGCCGTTATTTTTCAGGATTTCTTGAGCATCCCGGCCGGCCTCAATGGCCTTGGCCAAGCGAACTTCCTCCTCCGTTTCCAGGAGAGGGACACGTGACATCTCTTTGAGGTACAAACCTACAGTATCACTGACGGAGATGCGGCTCAAATCGTAACCTACCTCTTCCTCAAGATCGTAATCATCGATCTCAGATTCTGCGAGATTATCCTCTGCGTCTTCTTCATCTTCATACACAGCAATGTCGGCTTCTTGCAATAGAATGAAGACCTCCTCCAATTGACGAAGGTCATCTTCAGCTTGAGGCAACAGCTCCAGAATATCCCCGGTGGTCAGGTAACCTTGAGCTTCACCTTTTTCCAACAAAACTCCAAAAATTTCCATAGCTCCCATCCTCTCAGCTACAGTAACTCCTTCAATGCTTCCAGACGCGGGTCGATTTTCTCATCCTCACACGTGCACGATTCGCGATTGAGGTTGATGCCGCAATGGGGACACAACCCCTTGCAGTTTGGGTCACAGAGAGGCTTCATGGGGATGTCAAGCCAAATTTGCTCGCGTATCAATGGGGCCAAGTCCAGCTTGCCATCGCTGCGAACTGCATAAGGCTTATCCGGTTCAGGTTTAGCTTTCGGAAGCCGGAAACTCTCTTCCAATTCTAAGACAAGGGGGCAAACGAAGGGTTCCAGACAGCGGACACACTCCAAATTCAACCGAGCTTCCACAGTGCCTTCGACGAACAAAGCTTTCTGCACACGAATCACTCGGATGAGACCATGGAGTGATTCTACCTCCAGGTCTTCCAGTTTTCGAGGCCCTGTGTCCAGGTTGAGGGTGAGCGACTGTCCAATTTGAGCC
This sequence comes from uncultured Anaerolineales bacterium, assembly GCA_964509655.1. Classification (GTDB taxonomy): domain Bacteria; phylum Chloroflexota; class Anaerolineae; order B4-G1; family B4-G1; genus CAZANJ01. Next base: position 7,041 of record CAZDYW010000052.1, on the reverse strand, counting down.
TTGAGAAGAGCAGAAACGTCGAAAAGTAGCATGTTAAGACTTTAGCCTCCTCGTTGCTTCCGCCCAATGCCGCTCATTTCTGGCGAGGTTACTAACGATGCCCGTACATTATAACACGCCTACTCCTTTGCGTCAAGGATAGTTTTTCATACAGCATCCCGCAGTCGGGCGATCTCACACTTGATCCTGTCGATGTATCCCAGGACGCCTTGCGGCTCAATCTCGTTGGGATCGATCATCATCCATCTCAGTCTGAGTGGTGGGCTACCGCTCAGCTCGCGCCGAATGGGCTCCAGTTGCTCGCCCAACCCTTCGCTCTCCATATTGCGCCCCATTATCATCGGATCGAGCAGTGTGCGCAGTTCGCTCTCTGTCAATGACAAAATGCGCTCCTCGTTTCCCACTAAGGTCGCGTAGAGCATCTCCCAATCGTGCACCTGTTGCTTGAGTTTGCGCTCCTTCTGGATTGTGGGCGCGATCAACTTCTTGCGGATCTCGAAGGCATCGCCCAGCGCGTCTCGACTGCGACGCAGCCATCTGAGCACATCCTCGCGCAGCCGCGCATCTTCCTCGCCCCCGTAGCTCCTATAGAGCTGATATAGCACCGTCTCTTCCGGCGCATCCCCTCGTAGCAGAGACTCACAGGCGTTCAACAGCCGGGAGGAGATGGACCGTAGATCTTTCAAGCGTCCTTTCAGCCTGGCGCGATAGATGGCCCGAACAGTAAAAATGACAACGCCTCCCAAAGCGCCCACGCCCAGCAACCCGTAGCATACCCATTCCCAACGGAAAAGGGATAAAGGGGTAGTGGGAGAGGTATCAGGCGTAGGAATTGGGGAGTAGGAAGATGGGGAGGCGATAGGCTCGGCTTCGGATGGCTGAAGAGCCTCGGTGAGCGCTGAGCCTTGCACCTGGATGCGGTATTTTTCGACCCGGCTCATATCCGGTTTGTACTTCCAGAAGGATACCCTCACGTCAAAGAGGGTAACCTGGTTGGGGTCCAACTTGTTGGGGGCGGTATAATTGCTGCCCACGCCGATGACCTCCCCATCTGGGCCGTACAGCGTCACGACCGCATTGATGTACTTGCGGGTCTCGCCGGATGGATTCCGCGCTTTGCCCTTAACGTGAGCAGCGCCGAAGTCATCAAAATATAGTTCGCTGCTCAACACTTTGAGCGGGGGGCGCTGTCGAGGTGTCGCGTCCCACTCGACGTTCAGATCGTAGGAATTCCACTCCACGGGATTGGAGAATATGATGAGAAACGGCGAGACATCGCCGGGGCTGAGCTGATCGAGCCGGGAGTAGGCATATTTCGCCTGCACCGCCTCGCCGGAAGCGTCGTAAAGCGTCGCGGTGATCTGCACAAACTGCACGTTCAGCTTGGTATCGTTCCGCACCTCCCCGACGATGTAGAGGCTCTTCGAGCCCTTGTAGGGGGCGAACGTGGAGCTTTTCAGCACGACTACTTCCCCTGTGGGTGTGGAGGTAGAGATCAGAGGCAAGGTGCTATCCACCGCCATAGCTTTTTCTGCAAAGAGAACCGAGGGCACGAAGCCTCCAAATACTGAGGCGAAGCAGACCATCACAATGATGATCCATTTTATCTTTTGGGACATGTTTTATCCTTCTACCTGCGGCGGCTGCGGCCGGTGGAGCTCCTTCGACTCGATGTTCTGCTCGTCCTGCGCCGCCTTGATGAGCTGGAGCTGGAGCGCCGCCGGGATGAACTGGAACTGGAATACCGTTTGCTCTCCAGCCTCGCTTGCCTCTCTCTTCTCGCCCGTTTCTGCTCGGCTTTCCGAATCTCACGCCGCGCCTGGCTTCGCGCTTGATCGGCGTAACGGTGAGCTTCTTGGGCCTGCTGGCGAATGCGCTCAAGGGCGCTGGGGGCCATCCCCCGCGTTGGCCGCGATGAGGGTAAAGCATCTTGGGCGCGATCCAGCGCATGCTGCCCGGCACGGTGAGCATCCCGGTCGCGCACAGCCGCATCGGCCCGTCGTATATCCCGCTGCGCACTGTTCCAGGCGCTCTGCGCTGCCTTCAGACGATCATCATATGCACGGCGGTCACTCCTGATCCGGTTTAGTGCCTGGTTAGCCTGCTGATTAGTCTCTTGATAGGCATCGATGGCGCTACGCAATGCTTTCGCCAGCGCCCGATCCTCTAAACTGGCGGATGAGGTAAGTGCCTTTTCAGCCTTGGAGAGCACGTCCGAAGCTTCTGCGACGAGATCGCCCGTGTTCTTCGATCTGGCGGCTACCAGCAACTCGCCCAGTTCGGCTCGGCCCCGTTCGACGCGGGAACGCGCTTTCTGGGCCGCTTGCTCCACTTCCTCCTGCAGAGCGTTGATCTCCTCCACCTGCTCGCTGGCCGATTTGTAGGCCGCCGTCGCCAGCTTCCTCGCGGCTGCTTGTGCCGCTATGGCCGCGATGAAGTTACGGGCATGGGCCATTTTCTGCCCATCGCTCAATCGCTCGTGCGCCTCCTCGATCTGCTGATCCACCTCCGGGCCGATCTTGACATCCTCCGCGTCGCGAAGTTCCTTGGCCTTCGCGAGATCTGCCTCGGCCTGGCGCAGCCCCTCTTCGATCTCTTTCTCGGCGGCCTGCACCTCCGCCAGACGATTGACGACGGCCTGGAGCTGGAGCTTGGTCTCCGCCAGATCGCCCTCGGCTTGAGCCAGCGCTTCCTCAGCTTCGATCAGTTTCTGCTCCTCCAGACTGTTCAAGCGCTCGATTGGCCCCATCTGGTCGCGCACGCGCTGGATCGTCCTCTCGGCATCCTCCATCCCGCCGCCCACGTCGCTCCAATTGCCCTCGGGATAATCGCGCAGCTTCTCCCACGCGGGTTCCGCCTCTGCCTTCAAATACGCCTCCACCTGATCGAGCTTCTCGCCTAGAGCATTCAGCTTGGCCGCGTTCTGCTCGTGCAGTGCTTGCCACTCCTGTGTGCCGCTCAGAGCATGCTGGCTATCGGCCTCAAGCTCATCGATCCAGGCCGTGGCCTTATCATAATCGCCAGCGGCGACCGCCTGGGCGACCGTATCGGTATCCTGCTCGACCTCCGCGAGGTCATCCTCCAACGTGGCGGGCCGGTAGCCCTGCGCGGTGATGGTCTCGATCTGCTCCCGGCGCTCGCCGTGCTGGCTCAGCGTATCCAGGAAGCGCTCGATTGTCTCAAGGTCACGCAGGACATCATCGGCTTGCTCCAGCGCGTCGACGAACTTCTTATTTTCCAGGGCCAATTGGGCCTTCGCCAGACGCTCGTCCCAGTCCGCGAAGAGCTCCGCGCCCGTCATCTCAAAAGGGTCGGGGAGATTCTCCTCCGCCGCTTGGCGCCGCTTCTGGGCTTCATTCAGCCTCCGGGGAGCCTCGTCCCGCGCGTCGCGGGCGTAGGCTATGGCGGCCTTGACCTGGTCGAGGTATCCGAGAATGCCCTCGGCGTCGGTGTCGGCCGGATCGACCATCATCAGCTCCACTTTGAGCGGCAGATCACCGCCCAGCTCGCGCCGGATGTCGTCCAACTGCTCGGTCAGCTTCACGTCGGCCTTCTCGCGATCCAGCACTAACATCGGGTCGAGCAGCGTGCGCAGTTGGTCATCGGTCAGGGATAGGATGCGCTCGCTGTTGCCCGCGAAGGTCACGTAGAGCATCTCCCAGTCCTGGACCTGTTGTTCGAGTGTGCGAGACTTTTGCACCTCTGGATCGATCAGCTTCTTGCGCAGATCGAAGGCATCGTCCAGCGCGCCTCGACTGCGCCTCAGCCATTCGCGCACGTCCTTCCGCAGCTCTTCGTCCTGTTCCCCGCCGTAGGCGCTGAAGAGCTGATAGAGCACCGTCTTCTGTGGCGAATCGCCCCGCAGCAGCGGCTCGCAAGAGTTCAGCAAGTTGGAGGTACGAGAACGCAGTGCGTTGAGGTGAGGCTTCAGCCGCCTACGGCGAATGAGCCAAGTAACCAATTTGTATCCGCCGAATCCGATGCCGCCCGCGCCTATGACGCCCAGTAGCGCGATCGCCGCGATCGCCGCGAGCCCTGCCAGTTTCCGAAGGGAAGCGAAGATTGGCCAAGCGGCTTGGGCTTCCTCTGGCTGATCGGTCGGCGCGGCCTGGGCACGCTCCATCTGTGGGGATGGCTCTATCTCGGTCACTTGTGGCGTGGGAGTAAGGATAGGTTGGATGACCTTGTAGGCCCCGTTCAGCGCCTGGACGAAAGCCTCGGTGGGGTCGCCGGCGGCGATGTGGTTGCGCATCTGGCCCTTAATCCTGCCGATGACCACGTCCGTATCCAGCGGGGTGTTGAACAGCCGCTCGCCCAAGGTCACGCTTTGGCCCCAGGGCTGATCGGTGGCTGTGCTGGCCTCGAAGGCGATGCCGTTAGTGTCGAAAGCGTCGGTCTGACTCAAGTCGCGGAGTCCAGCATCCGCCTCTGCTTCGTCGAGGTAAGCGAACCACGCATCCTCGCTGGAAGTGCGCTCGTCTGTCAGTAGGATGAGAACGCGGAAGCCGGCCTCGGCCCAGGGCTGTGCGGCCTCACAGATCGCCTCAGTGTCCACTTCCAGATCGGTATCGAGGCGAATTTCGGCATACGGGCAGTCAGTCTGTGCCCGGACATGGCCCACGGTCTGCACGGCGACCAGGGCGACCAGTAGGATGAACGAGATTACCCAGCGTTTATTCTCCATACTCCCTCCCCCTAATTATATGACCTCGCCTTGTCTGCCATATTATATCATCCCATTTCTAAAAGCAAAGAGAGGAGAACATTGCTCTCCTTCCACTTGTGGAGATTGCAGATTTAGTGTATACTGCATTGAGCAATCGAGATTGAAAGCAAGTCGGATTACCTTTCCGGCTACAAGTGATAAATACCGTCTTGGCTTCATCGAACACCGAGGAGGAAACGAATGAAAGTATCCTGCCTACAAGAGAATTTGGCGAAAGGTTTGAGCATTGTAGGGCGAGCGGTTTCGCCTCGCTCTACCTTACCGGTGCTGGGCAACGTGTTATTGGCAACTGATAGCGGGCGGCTGAAGCTCTCCGCCACCAACCTTGAGGTCGGCATCAGTTGTTGGATTGGAGCCAAGGTGGAAGAAGATGGGGCGACCACTGTGCCAGCCCGTACTTTCACCGATCTGATTAGCGCATCTCCGCCCGGGCAAGTGGATATGGAGTTGCTCGTCAGCACGCAAACGCTCAACATGCGCGCTGGACGTAGCGAGGCGAACATCAAGGGCATCGATGCCCAGGAGTTCCCCATCGTCTCGGAGCCGGAAAGTGAGGAAGGCATCCCCATTGAGCCGGATGTGCTGCGCAAGGCCATCGAGCAGGTCGCTTTCGCCGCTGCCACCGACGAGAGCCGCCCTATTCTCACCGGCGTGCTGGCCCAATTCCAGGACGATCAACTCACACTCGCCGCCGCCGATGGCTTCCGGCTCTCCGTGCGCTCCATCCCGTTGCCAGAGGCGATCTCCGATCCCTTCAGCATCATCGTCCCTGCCCAAGCGCTGAGCGAACTGAGGCGCATCAGTGGCGAGCAGACCGATCCAATTATTATCACCGTCACACCCTCTCGCAACCAGGTGATCTTCCAGTTGACCGACATCCTCTTGGTGTCTCAACTGATCGACGGCAACTTCCCTGACTATAAACAGATCATCCCCCACGATCGCGCGACTCACACGGTATTGGACACGGCCAGCTTCCTGAAGGCCTGTAGAATGGCCCAGATATTCGCCCGTGACGCAGCTCACATCACGCGCATCCACATCCAGCCTGGGCCAGAACTGAAAGCGGGCCACGTGCGCGTTTCGGCTACCTCGGCAGAGACCGGCGACGATATGAGTGAGATTGATGCCGCCATTGAGGGAGATGAGATTGAGATCGCCTTCAACGTCAAGTACCTGATCGATGTGCTTTCGGTGACCGACGCTCCCCAGGTCGCGCTGGATACTAGCAATTCCTCCAGCCCCGGCGTCATCCGGCCTGTGGACGAGGATGGATTTACCCACGTGATCATGCCCATGCACCTAGGGCGTTAGTCTCAGCCGCGCGATGGTCGGACGCCTTCGGGCATAAAAACCCGGAGGCGTTTTTTCATGGGTGAGCAATCAGGAGCATAAAGTATGACGGAGTGGGAAATAAATATCCGACGCGGTTTGAGCATCGGTGTTGGCTTGATCGTCTTCATCTTTCTGACGGATGCTGGACTGATCTGGTTGGCCGTGACTCGCCCGCTGGGCCTTGGTACTTTCATCATCGGCCTGACTGTATTGCTTGGCTCCGGTATGCTGGGGCTGATAGCCTATTGGGTCTACAGCCTGGCCCACTCCGGATATTCACTCGACCGTAACACCCTGACCATCCGCTGGGGGCCGGCGGAGCAGATGATCCCCACCACCCAGATCGAGCGTGTTTTCACCGGGGCGGAGCTGGAAGGCTCGACGCAGTTCCAGGGGGGTGCCTGGCCCGGTCACTGGGTCGGTTATGGCACAGTTCCCGGCGCTGGGCAAGCGCTATTCTATGCTACCGTCCCGCCACAGGAACAAATCTACATCGCTACTCCTGGCCTCGTCTATGGCATTTCCCCCGCCAACCATGACGAATTCCTCGAATCGCTCCAAACACGCTTGCAGATGGGGCCTACGCAGATCACGGAGCAATCCTCGAAGCGACCAGCTATCCTGGATTGGCCCATCTGGCAAGACCGCTTGAGCCTGCTGCTCTTGAGCGGCGGTATTTTAATGCTCCTTGCACTGGTCGGATGGTTGTGTCTTCAGTTCCCCAAGCTGCCGCTTCTCATTCCCCTTCACTTTGACGCCATGGGGGCTCCGGATCGGCTAGGCGCTCGGAGCCATATCTTTATCATTCCCCTCATCGGTCTACTGGCGCTACTGCTCAACGGCGTGCTAGGGAGTTTGGCACACGGGCGCGAAAAGGTAGCAAGCCAGTTACTCTGGAGCGGAGCGATTTTAATCCAGATACTGGTTTGGGTGGCCGCCATCGGCATTCTGGGGCAAATTTGACAGGATAACAGGTTTTA
>CAZDYW010000051.1:0-11595 GCA_964509655.1 uncultured Anaerolineales bacterium | reverse complement strand
AGCTTCCGTCGCTCATTTCTCCAAAATTACCCTGGTTCTGTTCCCTCAACCGGATCTGCGGAAGAATGTCAAGGTTTCATTGCAAACAGATAGCGCGAAGTATGTCATACAGTGTAGCGGAGCTGCCTTAGCGACGACTTGCGCAAGACAAAAAAAGAATTATACTAAGCGACAAAGCCGCATAATCTTAAAATCGTCATACTTGGAGATTGTTTGAGCCCTATATGTTACAGAACTTCCCCCTGCTTACTCGATAATTCACTAAGTCAGGACAGATAACCGATGGCTACCTACAGTTCCAACAATGTCATTTACAACCGAATCCAGCGTACCGCCTGTCATTCAGATCTGGAGAGAAATACTCAAGGCTCCGATACATCATTCACAGATTATACTCCACTAGACGTGCTTGACCTATCTACACGCACCTACAACTGCTTGAGGCGGGCAGGGATCCACACCGTTCTAAATCTTGCTTCGCTGACTGATGAGGAGATTTTGAACATTCGGCAAGTAGGCATCAAAACGCTGGCGGAGATCCGCGAGAAGTTGGATACCTATCTGGACGAGCACCCAATGCCAGAACAAGAGCCCCCGCTTTCCGAAAAAGCGATGCTGTCTGAACATGAAGTGTCCTCAAGTGATGTCGATGCATCCCCATCTGATGGTCAGGTTCCTGTCCCTGAAGATACACCTATTGACGTACTGGGGCTGTCAACGCGGGCCCACCATGCCTTGACGCGCGGTGGTATCAATACCGTTAGGCAGTTGGCACAAATGTCGTCCAGGCAAATCCGGGGGATCTACAGCATCGGAAAGAAATCGCTGACCGAGATCGAGGAGAAGCTGGACAATTATCTGGCTGAGCATTCTCTACAAATCGATAAGCCTGTGGAATCCGATTCGCCTACTCCTCTGATCGACCCAGAATTGCAGAAGCGCGCAGGATGTGCGCCTTTGGATGATATATCTATCGAAAGGTTGGGCTTGTCAGAGTCAGATATCAGGAATTATTTGTACCAGGTGGACTTTGATTCCATCGGTGAACTGATGCGCCGAGCCACGTATGCCCTCGGCAAGGCCGCTCTGCTCAAGGGACGACTGGAACGCTATCTGACCTGGCTGGTTGAACAAGATGAGACTACCTGGGCCGACGAAGTTGCTGGACGAGGAATCAGCCCGCTATACCGGGTGGAGTTATGTGAAACATCGCTGGACGATTTGATAAGTACTTGGTTATTATCTTCGGATGACATTGATGAGAGAGATAGACACGTTATCCGTTGGCGCTATGGTTTGTATGGAGAACGGCTCACATTAGAGGAAGTTGGGAATCGCCTTGGGGTAAGTCGCGAGCGGGCACGTCAACTTGAAAAACAGGCATTGAACCACCTAGATTTCCCTCAGCATCGTGCTATTATTCGTCCTTTAATGACATTGTTGGTATACTTGTTGGAGCGGGCAGGCGGCTTGATGAATGAGGAACAGATTGAGACTGCTCTGAAGCGAGAGTTGGTCATCGGTGACATAGATCCTATCGGCGTGGCCTATCTGGCGTTTGAGATTAACAATGACGTCAAATGGCTATGTGGGGCGAAGGCTTGGGGATTGAAGAGTATCCCGCTGAAAGAAATAGGTGGAATACAGATGCGATTGGCCAAAATCCTGGAGGAAGAGCATGCTCCACTTCCTACTGAAAAAGTCATTGCTCGCTTCAAAGCCACCCGTTTCTACCGAAATCGCCAGGAGGAGCTAGAGGATGATTTCATCCAGGCCTGCCTGCGAGTGCATCCTGAAATCTCTATCGATAGAGAGGGGCAATGTGGCCTGGAGCGCTGGGATCGACACCGCACCGACGAGATAATTCTGGCCCTGCGGGAAATTGGTGAACCTGTGCATTACACCGAGATAGCGGAGAAGACCAATGCGCTGCTGGAACCGGAAATGCAGACGACTGCGCACAACATCCACGCCCATATGTTGCGCATGCCAGACATCTTTGTGCGTGTTGGGCATGGTGTTTACGGTCTGGCCGAGTGGGGCCTTCACGATGATGGTAGTGTTGCCAACGCAGCTCATCGAGTGCTGAGTGAAGCAGGGAAACCGTTGCATTATGATATAGTCGCAGGCCGAGTGTTGGAGACGTGGTGTGTTAACCCGGCATCCGTCTACGCAGCTTTGCAGAGTGACAATCGGTTTATCAGTATTGGGCCGGGGGTCTACTGGCTGCGCGAAAAGATAGCCGAGGGATGCGATGACGGGGAAGCTGACTTTGGCGACTTATTCGGCGAGCGCCTGGAGGAGTGGCAAGAGGAATTGAACTTGGAAGAAAATGGTCTTGATTATGATACCCACGCGGAAGCCGATGCTATTCGACAGATGGGAATGGACTTCTTCAAATGATCACGGATAAACAATATTCTTATGGAGATTGGTCTTGCAATTAGTGACATCGCTCACCGTTGACGCTAGCTTGTTGCGCAAGCTCTTACGTCTATGGGACGAAAGAGGAGACCCGCGAAACCCTTTCGCGGCCGTGTTAGTAACCCCACTCTTTGCCTCCCCATCCACATTGCAGTTGATCCGGGAGGAATTGAAGGGAAGACGAGGCAGCACCGTCTATTTTGACTCTGGTGGATATTATGCTCAACAGGGCAAAATTTCTTTCGATGATTTGTATCGCCGCTTGAGGGATTACTATACCAATCCTGAAAATCAGTGGGCGGATTGGTACGTTCTGCCTGACTACGTCCCAACGTCGGATGATAATCCCGAAACTGTGAATCGGAAGGTTGACGAAACAATTACCGCTGCAAAAATGCTTTTTGCGGAAATGCCTTATAGCATCCAAGAACGCTCGCTCTCTGTGATACAGGGGCATACGTTCGAACAGGTGAACCGTTGTATTGAAGCCTATCGATTATTAGGGCAGCGATATATAGGTTTTGGTAGCTTTGGAACCAGTGGAGCCAATAACAGCATTAATATCACCGACAAGCGTTCTGCTGAGAATATTGCACATATTGTTCGCGAACTCGAATCTGATGGGATCCACTTGCACACGTTCGGTGTATCCACGCCGCCAGTGCTTTATGCCTTCAAACGTCTAGGAATTTTCAGTTTTGATAGTATGGCGTGGTTGCGGTCCGCTGGCTACGGAAAGGCTTTCTTGCCATTTGTGCGTGCTTACAATGTTTCTCATCGCAGTACTAACAATTCTGCTTTGAGTGAAGAGGAATTCGAGCAGATTAAAATGAAGACAAGGCATCACTGCCCTTTCTGTGAGCATTTTGATCAACTAAGCAGAAGTCGCTTGTTCCGTGCTTTGCACAATTTGGTAGCGGTTATGGATACCGTGGATTCAGGACATGATCTGACTGAACGAGAAATCGCGGATTTGATATCTTGGAAGTCCAGTAGTTATTATCGAATGTTCAAGGAGATCTATCTTGACTAACCAATTCATATTTCATATCCGCAATGCTCCCCCGGGGGATTTAGCAGCGGCTTTAGCTACTCTGAAAAATTACCCTGAGTTATCAACAATCTCGAAAGTAGTGGAACAAGCCGAGAGCATGGGATTTGTTATTCAAGACCATCGGCGTTTAGAAGCACTCATTACTGCCCGTGATTTGGGGCTTGTACACCAGGACCGGAATATTCTTACCAGCAAGGGCGAGGTCGTTGCACGATTAGAATTACATAAATCTGACTTGTTTGTCGATGTTGTTCACGGCCTTTTATATACTTTGTGGAGTCCAAGGCAAAAAGGAAGAAATTGCTTCTCTTGGAGCTATCGCGCGCTTTGCAAGATGCTGTGGGAAGGAGGCAATGGGGAATTAGCAAGCAGGCGTGATCTGGCTTCGGAAATCGAGGCCCAGGCAAGAACTGCTTTTTCTCGACCCGATATGGCCTTCAGCCCTAAGAGTGTTGGCGGCGCTCTGTTTTGGCTCTCTGAACTTACCCCTCCCGTTCTTAATGAGGAAGAAACGCGCTTTTCGCGCCGTGCTTTCTGCCCTCCTGAGCTTTTCATTATGGCGATCGACTTTGTGTACCGGACCCAGGAGATAGACTACGGCGTCAACCTGTTGCTCAGCGAAGAAAACCGGGACGCGATTTGCCAGGTCTGCTTGCTGGAACATGACCGCTTCGAACGGGTACTGGAATATGCCGCGATCCAGTTCGATTACTTACACAAAGGAATAGGCGGAGGCTGGGGGCAGTATCTGACTCTGGATCGCCCCCCCAAGCTGGAAGAGTTCATCTGAAATGAGCGATTTCGTTCGTACCCTGAACCTGATCAAGACTCACCGCAGTGCCGAGTGGCTGACGCCCTCACAGGAGCAAGCGTTGACCGCTCTGAAAGAGGCTCTGCGCGTACCCGGAACGGTCAACCTGTGCGGCCCGGCCGGCGTGGGGAAGACGTTTTTGGCCTGGACGATGGTTGATGAGTGGGGCTATGCCTATTTCCCTCACTTGAAACACTTCGTCCAACTGGAAAGCGTTTTGGCATCAGGTGTGATCATTGACAATGTCGATCCCGGTAGGCAGTTCCACCGCAATTTGTTGAAGGTGCTGCAATTCGAAGACGTGAAACGCGCCGTGTTGATCACACGCGAATTGATCCGAGATTATACCCACTACGTTGAGTTATCTCCCTTATCCGGGGACCGGGAGATTGTGTGTAACAACCTGATAAGCGTTGGGGTTCTAATTTCCAACTCGCGGGTTCCTAGTCTATGGCACCTGGTCAATCCAAGTTTGAGGAGGACTTGATGCTGGAAGAAGCCGCTTTGCTTCCCTTTGTATTTGAAGGTTTACAGGCAATTCTTGACAAACAGGCTGTGCTCTCGACGGTCAACGCTAACGATCTGCTGCAAAACCCCCAGAAAGTTGAGGGGGATTACCAGAGACACGTGGCGACTTTTGTGCCAATGGGGGATGTCTCTGACTTTGCCGACCGACTTGTGAGGCGCGTGGTGAAAGCCAAGACACCCAAAGGGATGATCGTGGCTCCCTATGGCTACGGCAAGACCAGCACCTTGGCCTTCCTGTGGCACGAGTGCGAGGAGCAGGGTCTGGTCGCCGTGCCGCCCTTTTATTGCTCCAATCTGCTGGACATCCTCAAGGCGACATATGGCTGGGTCAAGTATCGCCTGGAGCACCGGCAACCGGGATTGGTCGCGGATCTAGACGCCGCCTATCGCAGATACACTACGGCTACTGTGGAGGAGATGGCTGAACAATACGCCGCAGAACACGGCATAGCGCGCGTCACGGCGAAAGAGTTGCTTCAGGATATGCTTGAGAAAGGTAGCCTGGTATTGAAGTTGACTCCCTCCAACTTACTGTTCTTCCTCGACGAGGCAGGGAGCATAGTCGAAAAGGCCGACTTTCAGGGGCTGGCGATTCTGCCCGACGAATTCCAACAGTACATCAACAAGGGGGTCAATCTCGGTCGCACCATCCAGGAATTCCGCGAATTCGTCTGGGGATTGGACACGCGTGAAAATGCGGTGGGTGTCATTATCAGTATCCCAGATACCACCGAGGGCGGTGTAGTCGAGGAACGCGGGAAGGACATCCTGCACCGTCTAAAGAAAGACGATCTATATTATCGATTGGAGGACATCTACACAAGGGAGTTCCCTACCCGGCTTTGGGAGCGCTATCGCGATGCCTTCCAACTGGATTCCGTTGCGGATCAGGTGATGGATCAACACACGCTGCACGCCATTGGTCAAATCACCGAACGGGATGATCTGGGTGAAGGCCCGCGAACGGTGGTGGACAGCTTCAAACGGGCTATCTTGTGCTATCAAGATCAAGGTCGCTCTTACACACCCATCGACCTGGTTGACGATTTCCTCGAATCGAACATCCGCTTTCAAGCTCAGACGAACACTATCAGACGGGTGACGCGCCAAGTGCTTAGTTCTGCCATTGCCAACACACCGGAAAAGAAACGAGCAGTGAAATTGATGGCTGCCTTTCCGCGAGGATGCCCTGTCCCCGTGCAAAAGGATTATGATGCATACGAGGCTATAAACGCTCTCTCCAAGGAGGCCCACGGTGAGCTGATGACCCATCTGGTAGAGGGCTACACGCTCCTGGGCTTGCAGCGTGGCGAAGCGCCGACTCAGACTGTGGATGTCATCATCACTCGCTTCTGGCGCACCTATGATGAAGACGAGCTTCATCTGGAAGGGGCGATGCGCGCTTTCACTGATCGACTGTTGCCGCGTTTCTTCCAACGCCGTCGAGGGAGAACTCCCACCGGATGGGGCGATCTCGAGTTCACGTCCTCGATGCAGGGAAGCAAGGTAGCCTTGATTGAGGGGACGTTTACTCCACAATTTCCGCATCGCCACCTCGGTCTCCAGGTGGGGTACAAGGAGGAACACCTGCGACCTTTGTTGCAAAGCGCAGATTTCCAGTTCGATTTCCTGTTTCGCCTGGGCGAACAGAATGCGTCGGGGTATTTGGCCTTATCCACCGAGCGGATTGTGCGCTTCAACCTCAACGTGCGCCAACGTGTCAGGGGCCCGTTGCCCAGTGACATCCAGAAATTACAAGAGTTTGTCAATCCCGAGTTCGTCACCCCCCTGCTAATGCTCAGCTTGATAGATTACTTCGACCGCTGGGAGGGAATAGCAGAAACGACTATTTCTGAAAGCGACCGCTCAGAGATTGAGTTCCTCATCACACGGTTACTCAATCACACTGCACAGATGCTCTTCAATCGCGGCGTTGCTGAGAGCTTCGAGCCAGCTTTGCGCAACGTCGGCGGCAGGATGCTAGAAGAGTTATTCAATCGTCGCTGTGCCGCTCTTTTCCCCGATTACCACACCCTCTACGTCCAGGCCCATTACCAGAAAGTCATAGATGCCTACGTCAATGCCATGCGCGATATGACCTTGAAGGAGCGCCGGGGGCGTTCGCCTTTGCGGGACACGAAAGAGGCGTTAGCCCGGCGATTTGGCCTGGGAAGTGTGGCCACGTTTGAGAATCGCGCCCGGAATGAATATGCAGACCTGATGCGCATTGAAGAGTGGACCGGGCGTGGTGATGCAGGCCAAGCAGAGATCTTTCTGACACTTCATCCTTTGGAAGAAACTGTTCTGAAGCGGCTGCGATCTAGCCCTGATCAACGGGAACTTGATGGGCAAATGGTGCCCGCTCTAGACTCAAATGCGGTTGCCGATCTAGCGCGTCCATTGGGGTATCGGGACGAAGAGACGTTGCTGGTACTGCAGCTTCTGGCCGCTCGCGGGTATGTGCGATTCGATAGGCGGAGCAAGTTGGTCTACCTGGCCCAGGTCGGCCCCGATCCGGCGGAACTCGAAGCGCGAATGCAGCAGATGTTGGAAGATATAGAGCAGGTGCCGCCAGAACTGCTGGATGGAAAGCGGGTGCAAGAACTCCGCTCCACACTGAACGAAGCACTTGAGTGTCTCAATGAAGCGGGCGGCGACGAGGAGGAATTGGACGAGCTACAGGCCCTGCTGGTCGACCTGGAGCAGAAGTTAGGCGATAGATTATCGGCGCGCCGGGAGTCATTGCGTCAGGATTTGAACGGTATGGTGCTCGAAGTGGAGCGAGCAGTTATCGGCTTGCGCCGGGCGGACGTCCTGGATCGCAAAGTGGAAGGGCAAGTAGCTTTTGTGATGCATTTGAACGAGTTGCGCCAGAAGCTATCCGACCAACGCCGAAAGTTGGCTACTCAATACGAAACACTGAAAGAGGATCTGAAGCAGGCCATTGCGCATGCCAGAGGCGGCCCCGTCGCCGAGACGCTGGCCTTACACCAATCCTTGCAGGAAGGGACGGTCAAACGCGAATCCCTGGCAGAAGAGCGCCAGCGCTTGACTGAGCAGACGCATCACCTGGAACGCTGGATAACGCTGCTTCAGGACACAGATCGGCTTTTCAACGCTCTGGAGCGCACACCTGACTTACAACGTGAACTCACCAGAGAGGTTATCCCGCAGATTAGAGTCCATCTCACCAAGCAACGTCTGGAAGGATTGGATGCCTGGGAGACCTTCCAGGTAAAAGTACGCGCCGTCGAAGAAGAACTGGAAAAGCGTCGCCGTCACGGTAACGAACGTTTCGGCGAGGTCAAGGGAGAGTATGAGGCTTTCTTGCGCGCTATCGACGTGAGAAACTATCGACCTAAAACCCGCTATACCTACGGCGAAGACGAGGGGTCCTATCAGGATTTGTATCGCGAGGTGAAGGCCAAAGTCGATGAGCGGCTGAAGGAGATCGGAGATGACCTGGAACAGAACGAAGTGGACCTGCTGAAGGCAGAGTACGTTCAGGAACTTGTCCCCGAGCACCGTCCCGTGGTCAAACGGGTAAAAGAGCAGATCAGAGGGGCGCGAAAACAACTGAAGTCGCTGCGACGCGCATTGACAATCTCTTTGATTGAGGATGAGGGCGATGAGCTTAATGCCTACGGCGAGCGGGTGCAAACTGTGGCCCAGGCTGTCGTGACCAGTCGGAGGGAGCTAGGGCCGATACTCTACACTCCTCGGGAATTATCGGAAGTTGAGCAGGATGTACTCGATGCATTCGAACAACGGAGTAACGTAGACCCGACTGACCTTTTTGTTTCGCTGCGCCAGGAGGGCCGCGATCTGGATTGGCAGGACTTGGTTGAGTTGATCGACCACCTGTATCGCAAGAACCGCATCCTGATTCGTATGTCGCGGCGAGGGTAAGAGTGGTTTCGCTGGATGCGCTGCTGGATCTGCTGGGTGACACACCCGTCATCGCCGAGATACACCCTGTCTCCCGCTGCTATTTGCCCGCCGACGTTGCGGTCTACGAAACGGCTGACGATCTGGCCTGGTCGCTTGATATGCCAGGGGCGACGTTACTGGAAAGGGCACTGATCCTCCAAGCCGAACCGGTCTATGCAGCACGTTTTCCCCGCGTTCGCGTTGACCATAACCCTTTCACACCCTCACTCAATGCTGTACTCTTTGAGCGCTTCGACGAGATCGCCGCCTTGATGCTCACCCAGAGCCAGTTGTCCAAGCAAATCACCGATCAGTCGAGCAGGCCCGACGTTATCGCCCTGATGCTCATTGATGGCCTGAGCTATGGAGATGTTCGGCGCTGGCTGGATGCTCACCCGAACGCACAGATGAAACTCGACCCTTGCCTGGTTGATGGCCCTACGTTGACAGGGATAGCCTTCCCTCGCGTTATAGGCACCACACCACCGGCGGTGTGCCTCTTCGACCGTGGCTATCGGCGTCGGCTGGGCTTCACCTACTGGTCGCGAGAGAATAATCCTCTCACGGATGTGCTGTTTCGCACGATTTCCGACGTCAGCGCGGTGGGCGATTTCTCGACAATCCTGGAGGCGTTGCGGAGGGAGCTTCGCACCTCGTACGAGCAGAAGATCTATCTGCAGATCGTGCGCACGGGCCTGGATGGATACGCTCACCATCAGAAGCGCAAACCACCGGTCGCGGCTATCGTGGATACAATTATGGATGAGGTGTTATCGTTAGCGGATTTGCTCCGCGAAGCGGGCCGCACCGCCCGCATCCACTTGACGGCGGATCACGGCATCCTGTGGCGCGACGAGTTCGAACCGCAAATCGTCGGGCGGGCTCCGGCCGGCGCCAATCCCCGCTCCTGCGAGTGGCGCGACCTCTATCACCAGGACGAACCCGGCAGGCGCTTTGCAGTCGCCAATCGGGAAATCTACTGCCTGGGCTATCCCAAGCTGCGCCGTGTCTTGCGCATTGACGAGCAAGGAGTTCACGGCGGCATCTCGTTTCAGGAGTCTCTCGTGCCTTTTGTGACTATGAAGGCTGGTGAAGTATGCTGAATATCGGCAAGAACTTGAAAACTGACGAGTTGGTCTATCTTGATGATTCTCGCTCACGGGCTGTGTTGGTATGCGGAAAACGTGGGTCTGGCAAATCCTACACCCTGGGCGTCATCGTGGAGGAACTGCTCGACGCTGGCGACGTTCTGACCATCATCATCGATCCAATGGGCATCTACTATCCAATGACACAACCCAACCAGGAACAGGATCGTCTGTTGTGGGAGTGGGGGCTCAGCGCCAGGGGAATGCCTATCTTGCTTCTGGTGCCCGGCGATCCCGAAGTTCTCTACGGAGGCCGCGAGGTCATCGGCGCCATGGAGGCCCGCGGAGTGTGCTTCCGTTCCTTCCGCATCAACCCTGCCGATCTCTCACCTGATGCCTGGTGCCAGCTCTTCGACCTCAGCATCTCCGACGTGATGGGCATCGCGCTCTTTCGCGCTGTGCAACACCTCTCTCGGCGTCGAAAGGAGCAATTCTTTATCCCCGACATCATCTCGGAGATTGAGATGGACGGGCTGGTGCAGGATCGCACGCGCCAAGCATTGCTAAACCGTCTGGAGATGGCCCAAAGCTGGGATCTGTTCAGCACGAGTTATCAGGAACTCTGGGAGGTTTTCGATCCCAACTCGGTCAACATTATGGACTTGAGCACTCTGGATCCCGGTCCAAGAGGACGACGCAATCTGGTCGTGGATGTGTTGGCACGTGACATCTTTAAGCGCCGCACTATCGCTCGGCGCAAGGAGGGATTGGGGCTGATTGGTGAACTGCCGCGAGTATGGATGCTGATAGACGAAGCGCATCAGTTTATTCCCTCTGGTAAGGGGACGTTGGCCAAACAGGCACTGATCCGTTGGGCCAAGGAAGGGCGACAGCCCGGCATCTCCCTGGTCGTCGCATCGCAGCAGCCATCGGCTATTGACAGCGAGGTCATCACCCAATGCGATGTGATTGTCGCTCAGAAACTGACGAATCGAACGGATATTAAGGCCATCAACGCCCTCAGCCAGGACTATATGGGCAGCGAACTCAAGACATATATTCGCAAGCTTAAGCGCCAAGGGGAGGCAGTGTTGGTGGACGATGAGCAGGAGACGGTAGTAATAACTCAGATTCGACCACGCAAGAGTTACCACGGAGGAGGCGAGGCGAGAGTATGAGCGAATTCAACGTTCGCAAAGCGGCTCGAGCCGATCTGGACGCCGTCAAAGAGCTGGCCGACAGTCACAAGCATGAGTTAGGCTTCATCCTGCGTCCGGCCCTGGCCCGCTCCATCGCGCGAGGAGAACTCTTGGTCGCCGAAAACCACACTGGCGTGATCGGCTTTGTCGAATACCATCACCGCCAGGACGAGCAGACCACACTTTACCATATCGTAGTTACCATGGATTGTCGGCGTATGGGAGTAGGGGAAGCGCTGATTAACATACTGCAAACTGAGGCTCGTGCTCTGGATAAAAGCTTTATTCAGCTAAAGTGCCCGGCCGATCTTCCTGCACGGTCGTTTTATGAGCATATTGGCTTCCGCTCGGTCGGAGAGGAAGCAGGTAAAGCTCGTTCTCTTATAATTTTCGTCCTGACCATTTGATTCCTCCCCCTGTAAGAGTCCCCTGTAGGCTGATAAGCGAAGATTTCTCTAAGAATCTCTACACGCTTGATCGACGTTGACTATATTCCAGTATCCCCTATCCAAGACTTGGTGCAGATCCTCCAGTCGTTCACCGTGACTCAGAACGACTTTT
>CAZDYW010000050.1:9309-11698 GCA_964509655.1 uncultured Anaerolineales bacterium | reverse complement strand
TATACTCTATATGAAAGCGGGCAAAGGGATCGGCGATAGCCTTATCTTAAACCAAAATCCCGCCCTATCGATCAGCTTCCTTCACCGACCCCCTCGCCCGCTCGACGACGGCTATGCAGTGGGCAATGGCACCTCGTGGGTGCGACAAGGCTCGTCCACACCCATCTTCTCGGCCACCACATCGACTGTCTGCTCGGCCATCATACGGCCTGTGGTCAGCTTACCGCCGGTGATGGTGATGAAGCCTGCGACACCGTCCAGTTCTTCGTGATCGAGTACGTAGAAGGCTCGGCTGACTTCCATGCCACTTTTCTCTTCCCCTTCCTCATGTTCCGACGGAGGCTCATACAGGGGACGGACGCTGGCCCAAGGGCGTTGCATACCCATGTCCGCGATGCCGGGCACCATCTTCATGCCCTCCTCGAACAGCAAGTCCAGCTCCCAAGGCTCGATGGCGAAGTTGTCGGGATCCTCGATGACTACGTCGGTAGTGCCCAGCACGATAGTGGTGCCTACGGGCACAAGGATGTCACCATCCCCCGGATAGTGGCAGTGATTGATGGCACGATGTACAGGTCGGCCATCTAAGGGGACCATAGTACCTTTGCTGAGCACCATGGGGACCTCGATGTCAGCGAGGCTGGCGATTTTACCTGCCCAAGGGCCAGAGGCGCTGACCACATATTCGGCCTCGACCATGTATTCCTCGCCACTCGTCACGTCCTTAGCCTCAACACCGACCACGCGGTCGCCCTCACGGAGGATATTGGTGACCTCGGTGAAGAGGTAAGTGCGCGCACCATACTCCTTGGCCGATGCGATGTTGCCCATGCAGAAGTCCCAACCGTCAATGCTGCCATCAGGCACTTTCACCGCATGAATGACATCGGGAGAAAGAGCTGGCTCTAGCTCCCGCGCTTTCTCACCCGAGATGAGCTCGGCGGGGATTCCACACTCCTCACACCCTTCCAGGAAAGTGGGCAAGAATCCTTCGTCCTCCTCGTTAAGCGTTACAAATAAACCCCCCGTCTCCTCAATCGCCCGCGGCACTATGCGGCTCAGAATGCGGTTCTCCTCAATGCACTCAACGGCGGCAGGTTTATCTTTAACTGCGTAGCGACCGCCACTGTGGAGCAAGCCATGGAAGTTCCCTGTCGTGCCCTCAGCGATATTACCTCGTTCGAACAATACAGCGTCCAACCCTCGCATAGACAGGTCACGCAAAACGGCCGATCCCGTTGCGCCACCGCCAATGACGACTACTTGTGTCTTGATTTTTTCCACAATCTACTCCCTCGCTCTCATAGTATTCCGATCCAGCGCGACGCCCCATCCACTCGCCGAATGATGAGGCACTGCGATACTCAATACGAGCGTCAGTGTCCTACCCTTCTTTTAGCACATCAATCAAAGCGGGGAGAACATTCTCCCACTCGTCAATGATCCCAACGTGGGCCTGTCTGAAAATCGCGGCGTCTTCGTCTTTGTTAATCGCCACAATCGTCTTGGATGACCCCGCTCCCGACATATGCTGTGGCGCACCGGAGATAGCGACGGCGATGTAAAGCTGAGGAGCTACAATCTTTCCAGTCTGACCAACAAGATGGGAATGAGGCACCCAACCCAGGTCCGCAGCCGGCCGCGATCCGCCGACCGCTGCGCCCAACAAGTCAGCCAGTTCTCTCAAGGCGACGAAGTTCTCTTCCTCTTCCATACCCCGACCGCCACTCACGATGACGTCGGCTTGATCCAGACTGAGACCTTCGTATTCCCTCTCCTCCACGATTTGGTCCACGATAGGGATCTGTGTGGTAAAGGCATCCACGTCGATCTCCAAGCTCTGCACATCCCCTTCACGCGCGGCATCGGCCTCAAGCGGTTCGAAGGCCAGCGAGCGCATGGTCGCCATTTGCACAGGCCCCTCGGAGGTCATGTAGGCCATCGCCTTGCCGCCGTAGACGGGCCGCAGCCAGCGAATAGCGCCGTCCTCAACCTCAAAGCCAGTGCAATCGGTGACGATACCAATCCCTAGCCGATGGGCAAGGCGCGGGGCGACGTGACCGCCGCTCAACTCATCATGCGGGAAAATAGCCACATCAGGAGAAATCCGCTGCATAGCGGCTTCTAGAGTTTGCAATACAATCTCATCTTCTACCTGACTGAAGCTTGGGTGGTCGACAACAAAAACCTTATCAGCACCCTGATTGATCAATTGCTCACCATATTCCTCCACATCCGCGCCGACAAGCAGAGCTGTAACTGTTCTATCTCCTAATTGCTCACCCAACTTCTTGGCCGCTGCCAATGCCTCCAGCGATGCGCTAGGAAGCGCTTCTGCAGAAGCAACACAAAACGCCAAAATATCTGTCATTGTACACCCTTCCCTTAA
>CAZDYW010000050.1:0-9209 GCA_964509655.1 uncultured Anaerolineales bacterium | reverse complement strand
CTAAATGACCTTCTGTTCTTTGAGATACTGCACCAAGTTCTGAGCCTTTTCAGCACCGGTCTCGCCCGCGATGATTTCACAATGCATCTCACGGTCGGGTATGAAGAGCTCCTCCATCTTGAGCAAACTGGCCTCCGGCCCAAATTCTGATGCTTCCAGTCCCAGATCCGCGGCGTCCCAGACGGGGATTTCCGCTCGCCGGGCCGCCAGGATACCCCGAACAGAGGCATAGCGCGGTACATTGCTCTCGTCATTTGTCACAGTGCCCAAGAAAGGCAAGGGAGCTTCCAAAATATCGTAACCGGTTTCAATGGGTTTCTTGAGGCGCAACTTCCCGTTGCCATTAGGCGGCTCAACATTGGCTATTAGCGTAGCGCAAGGCATCTCCATTTCCTCTGCCAAGAACGGCCCTACCAAGCCCAACTCCACGTCCCCGGCCTGTCGTCCACAGAGCACCACATCGAAGTCATCTACCTTGCGCAGTGCAGCGGCCAAAACACGGGCCTTGCCGAAAGAATCGGCCTGCTCAAAATCAGAATCAGACACACGGATAGCTTCATCGACACCCATCGCCAGCGCCTGGTGCAGTGATTCTACAGCGTCATCGTCGCCAATGGTGATGACGGTCACCTTGCCATCCGTTTTTTCCTTAAGTTGAAGCGCTATCTCAATCGCGACTTCATCATAATCACTGATGACCAAGGGCTGTGTCCCCCGTATCTGCTTCATCTCCTCGGGGTCGATCTTAAATAAATGCGGGGGGACCTCAGGATCAATGACCTGTTTCATACAAACTATGATATGCACTTTAACACCCCTTCCTACTACTGGTATTGGAAATACTAGTTAAGAGAGGGAACTGAGTCGGCCTATGGGCTCTCTCAGTTCCCCCTATCCTTCAGGCGTTGAGCTAGATCAAACTTAGATCAGACTAGAGAGCTCTATACCCAGTCGAAGGTGCGCTCGACAGCCTTCTTCCAGCCTTTGTAGAGCTCAGCGCGGGTATCCTTATCCATCTTGGGCTCCCAGGTCTTGGAGATGTTCCAATTCTCACGGAGCGCCTCAATGTCGTCCCAGAAGTCAACGGCGTAGCCAGCGGCATAGGCGGCGCCCAGCGCGGTCGTCTCGGCGACCGTGGGGCGGATCACTGGCACGCCCAGGATATCAGCCTGGAACTGCATCAACAGCTCGTTGTGGGTCATACCGCCATCCACCTTGAGTGCCTTGAGGCTCACGCCAGAGTCTTTCTCCATGGCGTCCAGCACCTCACGGGTCTGGTAGGCGGTCGCCTCCAGCGCAGCGCGGGCGATGTGGTACTTGTTGACGTAGCGGGTCAGCCCGACGATCACGCCGCGGGCATCGCTCTTCCAGTAGGGCGCGAACAGGCCGGAGAAGGCAGGTACGAAGTAGATACCGCCGCTGTCCTCGACCTTCTGGGCGTAGTCCTCAACGTGCTTGGAGAACTCGAAGAACTCCAGGTTATCGCGCAGCCATTGCACCAACGCGCCGGTGATGGCGATGGAGCCCTCAAGGGCATAGACTGCATCATTGTCGCCCATCTTGTAGCCGAGCGTGGTCAGCAGGCCGCTCTCGCTGGGCACAGCCTCGGTGCCGGTGTTGAGCAACATGAAGCAGCCGGTGCCATAGGTGTTCTTGGCCTCGCCAGGGCTGAAGCAGGTCTGGCCCACAAGCGCCGCCTGCTGGTCACCCAGGTCTCCGCAAACGGGGACCTTCGCGCCTAGAGGGCCATCCTCTGGCGTGTAACCGTAGATTTCAGGGTCACTGGAGGGGCGGATTTCCGGGAGCATCTGCTTGGGAATGCCCATAGTCTCTAGGATCTCGTCATCCCAATCTAGCGTCTCCAGGTTCATCAGCATGGTGCGGCTGGCATTGGTTACATCGGTGACGTGCGCGCCGCCATCGGGGCCACCGGTCAAGTTCCAGATTTCCCAGGTGTCGATGTTGCCAAAGATAGCGTCGCCGCGCTTGGCTGCTTCGCGCAAGCCCTCGACGTTATCCAGAAGCCACTTGATCTTGGGGCCGGAGAAGTAGGTCGCCAACGGCAAGCCGACCTTGGGGCGGAAGCGATCCTGCCCACCATCCTCGCCCAATTCGTCGCAAATATCCTTGGTACGGGTGTCCTGCCAGACCACAGCGTTGTAATAGGGTTCGCCCGTGTTCTTGTTCCAGACAACAGTCGTCTCGCGCTGGTTGGTCACGCCGATAGCGGCAATCTCCCCAGGCATGACGCCGGTCTTTTCCAGTCCGCCCTTGATCACGTCCTCGGTGCGGGCCCAGATTTCCATCGGGTCGTGCTCAACCCAACCGGGCTTGGGGTAGATCTGCTCGTGCTCCAACTGATGCGAGCCCACAACTTTACCGTCGTGGGTGAAGATCATAAATCGAGTGCTGGTGGTACCCTGATCAACTGCTGCTGCGTACTTTTTCTCTGCCATTCTTTAAACTCCTTTTATGCTTAAATGGTTCCGACAACCTTTATGCTTGTTTCTTCTCACGGGCCACATCGGCCATAGTCTGAATGAGAAGATAAGAAGATGTCGCACCCGGATCCTGGTGACCAATACTTCGTTCGCCTAAGTAACTAGCACGGCCCTTCTTGGCCAACATGGGGATAGTTTCCTCCATACCCTGTTTTGCAGCCGCAGCGGCCTTTTCCAAAGCATCGACGGTACCAGCGCCATTCTCCAGTGCCTCTCGCATCGAGTTCACAGCCGGGGTAATCGCATCGACCATCGTCTTGTCGCCAAGATTGGCCTTGCCGCGCATAATTACACCCTTGAGAGCCGCATCGAGCGCCCCCAACACATCCTCAGGGTCCAACTCATACTTACCGGTCACCGCCATGCCAGCTTGCATAAAGGCGGTGCCATAGAGCGGCCCCCCTGCCCCGCCTACACTTGACACGAGCGCCATGCCCGCGGTCTTGAGAATGGTGCCAGCATCCTTGTCCTCAACAGAGGGCACTTTCTTCAAAATCGTCTTGAACCCGCGATCCATGTTGATCCCGTGGTCAGCGTCACCAATTGCTGAATCGAGCTTGGTGAGATACTTCTTGTTCTCCTCAATGATCGCTGCCATTCTGTGAAGGCAGGTCAGTACATCATCTGTCGTAATGGGCATAACGAAAACTCTCCTTATGAACGCCCTTGAGGCGATGTATTGATCACCCGATAAGGCGCTGCGTCTCTACAAACCTCGTTTATCCCCAGACTACGCTGGAGATAAATGAGGACATCCAGCTTACTACATCTTCCAACGAAGTCCCGGTGTCTTGACCGGGGCATCCCACAACTCGAGCATCTCATCATCCATCTTGAGCAAGGTGATGGAGATACCCTGCATCTCCAAAGAGGTGATATAGGGGCCCATCAAGTTGCGTACAATCTCCAGCCCTTTCTGCTCGCAGATTTCGTTGAGCTTGCGATAGATGATGGGAAGCTCAATCGCCGGTGTTCCTCCCATGCTATTGACGAAGGCTAGCACCTTGTCGCCTTCCTGGAAAGGTGGGTCGACCAACTCTACGTCAACCCATTCCTCTTTGTCCATATCCCACTCGCGAACAGTGCGGGTGTAGGCACCATCCTCAATGATTGAGAGAGCCATCATCTCCGTGATCTCATCGGCGGATTTGAGCTCCATGCGCTTCCGTCCAGGCTCGCCGTGAATGCCGATGCCGATCTCCATCTCGTTCTCTTCCAGCTCGAAGGTGGGCTCGCCCGCTGAGGGAACGGTACAAGAAGTGAGTGCCATGCCCATGCTGCGCCCGTTGATGTTGACCTTGCGGCACAGATCAGCGATTTCCTTCAAGCCATAGCCTTTCTCAGCCGCAGCGCCGACAATTTTTTCCACCAACACGGTGGTGCCTACACCGCGCCGACCGGCGGTGTAGAGGCTATCTTTCACCGCCACGTCATCGTCGATGAGAATGTTGAGCACTTCAATGCCCTCAGCTCTCGCCATATCGGCCGCCATCTCGAAGTTCATCACGTCGCCGGTAT
This sequence comes from uncultured Anaerolineales bacterium, assembly GCA_964509655.1. GTDB lineage: Bacteria > Chloroflexota > Anaerolineae > B4-G1 > B4-G1 > CAZANJ01. Next base: position 5,190 of record CAZDYW010000050.1, on the reverse strand, counting down.
AGTTCTTGACAATGTAGAGCACGCCAGCTCCGCTGTCCACCATTTTGGCAGCTTCCAGCATCTGGTCCGGGGTTGGAGAAGTGAAGACCGCGCCGGGGCAGGCAGCATCTAGCATACCGACGCCTACCAGACCGCCGTGCATCGGCTCGTGTCCACTGCCGCCGCCGGAGATGACCGCTACTTTCCCTTCCACGGGGGCATCGGCGCGATAGACAAAGTTGGGCTCGTAGTGCACCTTGATCATATCAGGATAGGCGAGCTCCATCCCTTCCAGTTGCTCGACTACAACATCTTCTGGGACGTTAATCAGTTTTTTCATCAAACTTGCTCCTTTCGCTTCTTGAACGAGGGCAAGAGGGGAGAGGAGAAGCGAAACCTGCTCCCCTCTTGCTGAAATCTAAATATCAGACCTTTACTACTCTGGCAGGTAGGGGGTAACGAACCAATCGTAGGTGAGGCAGCCAAAAATGCCGCCAAGTACCGGCACCAGAACGGGTGGGATCAACCAGTAGAGGCCGCTGAACAGACCCTGTGTGCCCACGATAGCGCCGAAAATGCGTGGGGCGAGGTCACGGGCAGGGTTGATGGAGTAGCCGCTCGGGCCGCCCAGACAGAGACCAACGGTCACGACGACGAAACCAACCGCTAGAGGGCCAAGATTGGCGCCAACGCCCGCGTTCTTCGCATCACCAGTGCCCAGGACACCCCAGAGCAATACGGCGGTGCCGAAAAACTCTGCAAGAGAGGCATTGAGCAGCGAGTAGGCGCCTACAGAATCGGCGCCAATCCCGCCCCAGAAGGCCATATCGAAGACAGACCCAGGCCCAGTGCACCAGACATTGGGCATACCTGCTGCTTGCAGGCCCTCCATATAGACCAAGAAAACGCCCAGAGCGCCCAGGAACGCGCCGATCATCTGGGCAACGATGTAGGGAAGCACCTTGCTCCAGGGGAAGTCGCCCTTCACGGCCAGGCCCACGGTGACTGCCGGGTTGATGTGCGCACCGGAAACGCCAGCGGTGACGTACACGGCGAGGAAGACTGCGAAACCCCATCCCCAGGCAATAGTGTTCCAGTTATAGGCCGCCGAGGCCAAGCGGGGCGCAAGACCCACATTGGCAACGACACCATCACCCAACAGGATCAACAAGAAGGTCCCGAAGACCTCACCGATAAACGGCCCCATCATACCATTCTTCTTCATTTTCGATTTTCTCCTTTCAGATCAGTGCTCTTACGTGTAAAGCTCAACATGTAAACACTCACACTTGCAACAACAACCTCAACTCTAAACCTTATCCTTAACTCTTAACCTTACCCCTTACCTTCACCCCCTTTTGATCCTCCAGAGACTAGAACACTTGATACATACAAAAAGCACCTTTCCAAGTTTGGAAAGGTGCTATGGACAAAATCAACCAACGCCCATAAGGCAGGAGCGAAGGAAAAACCTCCCCCATACCATCACGCTGAGTACCCACCCTGCAAGGCCAAACATTCTCAGAGGCAACTCCTAGATGTGAGGAAAACTCCAACTAAAATGGCAATGCAAGCATAATTATACACTGAGGAATTCTCATGTCAAGCATTTCCCCCAAACTGTTTCAAAGTGAAACACTCAGCGCGTCAGTGATGTTTCATTATGATACATAACCCTGGCCGCTGGGCGTTAAAGGCAAGCAATGCCTTCGCAATAATCCACGATCCTGGAGGGGTGCAAGCTTTGTAATAGTGCAGTGCAAAAACCCCCGTTATCGTTTTTTACTATCAAGTTCGGTAATTAGACCGCCGAAGCACTTCTACCTTGCTCGGTCTGGATCGCCAGATCCAGATCAAAAGCAGGCAAATTTTGGCTTGCTAAGCCGCTGGATCTGGCGATCCAGCGGAAGCGGGTGGGGGATGCTATTACCGATTTTGATGGTCAAAAATCATTACTTTTACTCCAGTGTTAAAGTTTAGCTTCATGCGTTCGGATCAGTAAAAGCATTGGTAGAAAGATCAAAAGCATTCATCTTTCGCCACAGCGTGGTGCGCCCGATGCCCAATGCCTCAGCCATCTCGGTGGTCTTCCCCTGAAAAGCCCGACCGGCCCGAATGATCGCTTGCCGCTCGGCCTCCTCCAATGAAAGCACCTTTTCATCACCGCCGATGGTCGCTTTTAGCAATTCATGCGGCAGGTGCTCCACTTCCAGCATTGGCCCTTCAACCATATGCATAGCACATTCCAGCACGTTCTCCATCTCACGCACATTTCCCGGCCAATGGTATGATTGTAAAACTGCCATCGCTTGCGGCGAAACGGTCACTTTCTTACTCAGGCGCTGGCTGTACTTCTCAATCAAATGAGCGATCAACAGCAAAATGTCATTACCACGATCCCGCAGCGCTGGAATTTTCAAAGTCAGAGCGTGCAAGCGATAGAATAGATCGTCCCGAAAGCGCCCCTGTTTAACCTCCTGGGCCAGGTCCAAGTTATTCGAAGCAGCCGTAATGCGCAATTCCAAGGGAATGACCCGCGTCCCTCCCAAGCGGATGATCTTCTTGGTGTCAATCACCCGCAGGATGGAAGCCTGTATGTCCAACGGCATGCTGTCTATATTGTCGAAAAAGATGGTCCCTTGATCAGCGAGCTCGAACTTACCGGGCCGGCCCTCTTCCTCGCCATTGGATAACATACCCTCATAGCCAAACAACTCACTGGCCATCAGCTTGCGGGGGATAGCCGCGCAGTTTATGGCGATAAACGGCCCATCCGCATACCGGCTCGCGTTGTGGATAGCTTGAGCAAACATCTCCTTCCCTGTCCCACTCTCCCCCAGAAGAAGTACGGGCGATTCGCTGCGTGCCATAGCACGGGCATAGTGCAACACACGCCGCATATTGACATCTTGCCCTAGAATGTCATCAAAGGTGAAATGGGCCTGGGCGCCCACCATCTGATAGACTAAACGCCGTGCCTCCGCCTCGCGACTCAAAGTGAGAATGAAACCCAAGAGGCGCTCCCCCTCCCTCAACACGTCCAAGCTCACCAGACAGGGCCGGTTTTCCTCTCCATACTGAAAGACGACTTCTTTCTCCCGCATCGGATCTTGCTGAGCGATAGCTATCTCCAACTCAGGTGGAAACTCAACTATCGTCCGCAACCTACGTCCACGCGCCAACCGGTGGGAGACGTCCAGAATTTCACCAGCGCTGGCATTCATATGAGTGACAATCCCTCTAGGAGTGAGAAACACGATCCCCTTGCTCATCGCTTGCAAAGAGGCATTCAGTTCCGATAAATGCTGATGGGCCTCGGACAGACTCAGCTCCGCCTGCAATTGGTTCTCAATGGCCCTGGCCGCCGCCATGACGACTCCCAAGGTATGAGGATGACTGTTTTGCTCCAGGGTAATCACTCCCCCAACTCCCATCACCTGACCGGCCGGGGCATGAATCGGGGCAGCCGCGCCAGTGAAGCGATGATAAGCCTCACAGAAATGTTCCGCCCCAACGACCTGGACCGGTATCCCTTCGCTTAACGCCATAGCCGCTGCGTTCGTGCCGATCACCTCGTCCGAAAGCTGCACACCATCGTCGAAATGCATCCCCACCAAAACTTGAACCAACGCGGAGTCCCCTAACCATTCCACAACGTAGAGCTCCGCATCGGTCAGATAGACGATCATGTCCGATTCGCCGGAGAACTGATAGACATCCTCCATAAATGGCCTGGCAAGGGCGATCAAGTTAAAGCAGTCCTGACGCCTCTGCTCTAGCACCTCTTCACTGCAACAATGCGGCCACGCCGGGGAACTCGGATCCAATCCCGCCTCTCGGCAACTGCGCCAAGAACGCACTATTATGGGATCCACAGCAACGCGTGTCAAGCGATCTTCCTCGATAAACTCGCGCCAGGCCATCTTCAATTCTTTGTCATCGTAAGGATAAGCTGAAGGTAACATAGTATCACATTTCCCATCAAAATTATCAGCAAACGATCTGGGCGCCGTCCGTCGCCTTACAGATGTAGATCTGCGGCTCAAGGGCAGTGAGCCCTTGATAGGCTCCGGCCACATTATGCGCAAATTCAGAGGCCACCTCGGAGGCTACGATTGCGACAGCGCAGCCGCCGAATCCAGCGCCCGTCATCCGGGCACCGTAGCAGCCATTCTCAGCAAGCGCACAGCCCACTATAACATTTAGTGCATCGCTGGAGACTTCGAAATCGTCGCGAAGGCTGACGTGGCTCTCATTCATCAGCCGGCCCAGCTCGGTCGCATCGGCCTCGCGCATCGCCTCGGCCGCCCGCAGCGTGCGCTCGTTCTCGGTGATAACATGACGAGCGCGGCGGCGGATGACCTCATCTAATTCATGAGCACGCGCTTCGAACTGCGCAACGCTCACATCCCGCAAGGCGGTGACGCCGAAGAAATCAGCAGCGGCCTCACACTGGGCGCGACGCTCATTATAGGCCGAATCGACCAGCCCGCGCCGCGTTTCGGTATCCAGCACCACCACGACGACCTCTGGCGGCAGAGGCACAGCCTCCGTCTCCAGCGAGCGACAGTCGATCAACAACGCATGATCGGCTCGACCGGCCGCCGAGATCATCTGATCCATAATGCCGCACCTCATGCCTAGCCACTCATTCTCTGCCCGCTGAGCCAAAATAGCCATCCGCCTGGCATCCCAAGGCAGACTTGCAACGGCCGCGAATGCGCGGGCCGTCGCCAGCTCCAGCGCCGCCGACGAAGAGAGACCTGCTCCTAAAGGCACGTCACCAGCGAGCACACCCTCCCAGCCTTGTAGCGCATAACCCGCTTCCCCCAGCGCCCAGGCGACTCCCTTGAGATATTCGGCCCAACCAGCCCCCTTATTCTCCAGGAAATCCAGCGCGAAATCAATCTCGGCATCGAAATCCAGCGAGTAGACTTGGACATGTCCATCGACGCGGGGCCGCAGCGCGATCCAAACTGCACGGTCGATGGCCATCGGCAGCACGAAACCGTCGTTGTAATCGGTGTGCTCGCCGATCAGGTTGACCCGCCCTGGCGCTTGCACGACAAAGACCGGCGGCACGCCAATCCGCTGTTCAAAAGCCTGTCTCACGCTCTGTTGAATATCCATAACTCTGCTACTACCCAATAACAAAAATATCAGCGGAACGCTGTGCCAATGATACAATGGCTGGCTACACAGCGCAAGCAG
>CAZDYW010000049.1:0-11840 GCA_964509655.1 uncultured Anaerolineales bacterium | reverse complement strand
GAGCTGAGGGGACTCGAACCCCTGACCTCTACAGTGCGATTGTAGCGCTCTCCCATCTGAGCTACAGCCCCACAACAGGGGTTAATTGTACCGCAGATTGAAAAGATGTCAAGCCAAAAATTAGGCCAAGTGCAGCAGCGCCTCCGGCACCCATAATCCACCGATGCCCATAAATACCAACACGGTTGAGATGACGAAGACCAGAATGCTGACCGCGATGAGGGCTTTGTCGGCATGGCGATAGGTTAACTTATGAACCCATGTACGCGGCCCCACGCCGAAGGCCCGCAGGTCCATAGCGTCGATGATGTCCTCAGCGCCGACGATAGCGTTGATGGTCACCGGCACCAGCAGCGGCGCCAGCTTGCGGATCTGGGCGATGATACCTCCCGATAACTTCTCCACCTCGTAGCCGCGAGCCCTTTGGGCATCCATCGTGACGCTAAAATCTCGGCCCAAGGTGGGCACGAAGCGAAAGGCCAGATCCATCGCATAGGCGAACTTATCGGGCAATCCCAGCCCACGGAAGGTAACGCCGTAGAGGCTGGGGTCCACCGTGTAGGGAATGGTGATGGCCATGGTCGTGATGGTGTACATGCGGACCAACTGACTGACGGCGAAGGCGGTCTTCTCGGCGGTGATGTCTATCGATAACTGCCACCCGACGACGGGGAGGGAGAGAGGCCCGATGCGGTGAATGAGATGCTCCTCGTGATAGGCATATTCCATACCGCCTCTCCCGGTGAAAAACGTCAGGGTGGTCATGAAGAAAATGATAAAGCTGATCAGGATCCAGGTGCGGCGTGTCTCGCGCCAGGTGAGCTTTGCCAGAGCATATTGGAGCACGGCGAGGCCCAGGAAAAGCAGCTCGATGCGCAGATCCCAGAACTGGATGATGGAGAAGAGCATCGCCAGCATGAAGATGATCCGCGCCCGCGGATCCAGGCGTTGGATGATGGTGTCTCTCTCTTTATAACGCCAAGCGATCAGCATCTCATTCCCTCTCCTAGTAAACTGACCAGCGGGTTAGCGACCGGTACGAGCCTGCACAGCCTGGTAAGCGGCCAATAGGATCGGCGTCAGGATCATCGAATTGAGGATGTTGGGACCGGCCGCCGGCGCGAACTCGCCGATGAAGGCGGTGGCGAAGCTGTAGCCGTTGATCCAGATGTCGGCGATGGAGGCGAAGCCAATGCCGACGATGATGCCCAGCGTGCCCCAGAGATTGACCGCCGCCAGGTCCACGCTGAAGCGTTCCAGTATGAAGCGGCCTACGATCACCACCACCCCGCCGATGATGAATGCCCAGGCCCAGAAAGAGAAGTCCTGTATCTCGCCCGTCCATGGCCCCGGCACCTTGGGATTGATGAAGATCAGCCCGGCCGTGATGGTCACCAGCACGGCTATGAGGATGGTCAAAAACTCCAGGCTGCGTTTCTTATCGGCGAAGAGCATCACCAGACCCGGCACCATGCCCATCAGCCCATTGCCAATGTCCCAGGCGGGATAGACGCCCCAGCCGGTGATGAAGTCGCCCAAGATGTTACCCACCGCGCCGGTGAAAAAGCCGACCACGGGGCCGAATGCGTAGCCGAAGAAAATGGGGATGCAGACGGAGGGGCGCAGCGAGACCTGGCTGACGGAGGGCATCGGTATCGTGTTGAAAATGTAATTGAAGACACCATAGAGCGCCGCGCCGATGGCCATATAGACCACTTGGCGAGTGCCGACCTCCCAGGCATCGCTCTGCGATGTGAGTAAGTAGATGCCGAAAACCAGGATGAGGCCGATGGCGGTGACACCGATCGGAGCCACGCCACGTATCTTGTCGCCGCCGGTGAGGATGCTGGCCAAGGCCATCAGTACTACAAAGACGACCAACACCACGAGCCAGATGAGGGCTCGGTTCGTCGTGGGTTTCTCTACAGACATTTTCATCTCCTTTCGTGAGAGCTTCCGAGTGTCGTCGGAAGCGATGTTTGAGAGTGAAGTTTGAGAATGATGTTTGAGATTGATGTTTGCGAATCGAACCTGAAACAATCTCGAAACCAAGCAGCCGACACGTCCCTCCCCCGGCGCATCCGCTGTGAGTACCATCCGAGAAGGCTTCCAATTTTTACAACACTGACGAACGCCTTTGGGTTCGTGGCAAGCCACTATCCGGCATGCGCCAGTGCCTCGGCCGACATAAAGCGCCCCGTTTCCGGCAAGCGCTCCAAGTTTGCTTTCAACAAAGAGGTCGGCACCAACCGACAACGCTCCAGTAGATCAAAATCAGCCAGCACCTCCGAGGGAGAACCTTCACCCGCGATGCGCCCATCGTGCATCAGGATCACGCGGTTGGCGTAACAAAGCGCCAAATCCAGATCGTGGGTGATGAATAGAATGGCCGCGAAGCCCGGCGTCTGCAAAATCGAATCCATAAAGGCCATGTAGTTCCAATAGTCCTGCCCAGCGGTGGGCTCATCCATCACCAATATCTTGGAGCGCATCGCCAAAATCGCGCCGATGCTGACCCGCTTCTGCTGACCAAAGGAGAGTGAGAGCGGCGGGTACTCCTCCAGCCCCTTCAGGTTGACCGAATCGACCGCCTCTTCCACGCCATCCGCGATGACCCTCTCGTCGTAGCCCAGGTTCTTGGGGCCGAAGGCCAGCTCCTCCCGCACCGTCGGCGCGTAGAGCATGTGGCTGGGGCTTTGGAATACGTAGCCCAGTGTGTGAGCGATCTCCGCCACGCTCAGTTTTCTCGTGTCGCGCCCTTCGACCAGCACCTGACCCTGGCGCGGCTTCAGCAGGCCGATGGCGTGCTTGATCAGCGTGGTCTTGCCCGCGCCGTTGGGGCCAAGCACAGCGGTGATGTCCCCCTTGCGAACGCTCAAACTGACGTCGTGGATCACCTGCGGGCCACCCTGATCGTAGGCGAATGAGACCTTGTCGAAAGTCACCAGCGGCTCCCGCCCGTTCGGCTTGATCACCGGCTCAAAGGTGGGCGGCGGCTCCTGGGCCGCACGCTCGATCACGACTGGGGCCGGCAGTTTGACCTGCCGATAATCCACCACGTCCATCAGCCCATCGGTCGGGCCGGCGTAGGCGATCTCGCCATCCCGCATGAAGAGCACCCGATCGGGGTTGATGTCCAGCACATCCTCGACGCGGTGTTCGACCAGGAGAATGCTGACTCCCTCATCAGCCAGCCGCCGGAAGAGTTGCATCGCCTCCTGGGCGCTGGCAGGATCGAGGCTGGCCAGCGGCTCGTCGAGCAGGAGTATATCCGGGCGCATCGCCAGCACACCGGCCAGGCTGACCTTCTGCTTCTCGCCGCCGGAGAGATAGAAGGTCTCTCTATCGCGCAGGTGAGAGATACCCAGGTAATCGAGCGTCTCGTCCACCCGCCGCACGATCTCCTCGCGCCGCAGGCCGAGGTTCTCCAGCCCGAAGGCCACCTCGGTGAACACATGAGCGCCCAATATCTGCCGCTCAGGGTCCTGCAAAACGGTGCCAACGATCTGCGAGATGCGCGAGAGGGCCATATCCTCCGTCTCCTGCCCGTGGAGCAGCACCCGCCCGCTCAACTCCCCCTTGTAACTGCGCGGGATCAGCCCGTTGATGCAGCGGATGAGCGTGGTCTTGCCGCAGCCACTGGTGCCCGCTACCAACAACAGCTCACCCGATTCCAGCGTGAAGGAGACCTCCTTGAGCGCGGGCTCAGGGCGGGCGCGGTATTGAAAGGTCAGTGATTCAACTGTTAGAGGTGCCTTGTTTTTTGGATTAGCCACGTCTTTTCTCCCAAGAAATTTCGTACACCGGCTTGAAGAGCTGGTGCTGAAATTTCTGCACACCCAACGCCCATCTACGACAGCGCGGCCACCTTTGCCTCCGCGGGAATTTCTTGAGCCGCCTCAATCGCCTCCTCCTCGCCTTCCTGCACAAGCCAGATTTTCTCTGGGTCCTGAATGCGGTCTATGAATAACACGCCGCGACAGTGATCGATCTCGTGCTGGAGGACACGGGCCAACAGCCCCTCCGCCTCGACCTGCAAATCGCGCCCGTGACGATCCAGACCCTTGACCGTGACGGCCCGATGACGTTCGACCATGCCGACCACGCCGGGGATGGAGAGACACCCCTCGATGCCCTCTTCCATCTTGCGGGAAGTATGGATCAGCTTAGGGTTGATGACCACGTAGCGCTCGGTTTCCAGATTTTCCAAAGAGTCTGGCGACACTTCATCCTCTTCACTTTCTTCGGGAGCTTGGGCAATCGGAACCTCGACGACGATGATCTGTTCCTTCTCGCCGACCTGAATGGCGGCCAGCCCGATGCCGTCGGCGACGTGCATCGTCTCAATCATATCGTCGATAAGTTCTTGCGTGTCCGCATCTAGGTCCCGTACTCGGCGTGACGTCTTGCGCAACAGGGGATCATCCGAAAATATAATCTGGCGCGTAGCCATACGTTATCAATTCTCCTTTTTCCAATATGCGGGCCGAGCAGGCTGATTGGCAGACCAGCCTTCAGATGCCTGAGGATGACGTAGTTGGTCATATACGCTGAACCAATCGAGCAACTCATTGCGACGGCGCTCCGCCTCTTGTTGGCGCTGGCGCTGCTGAAAAGCCTGCATGCGGCTGAAAATAGTGGATTGGACCTCGCGCGGATCCTTGACATAATCGAAGGTAAAAGCTCCCGCGCCGGCAGTCTCGATGGTCACCGAGCCATAATTCAGCACGCGGCCCAACAAACTGGGAATTTTCAAACTGATATTTTGTATCATGCCCAGGCTGGCCTCCCGGCGCTCCTCGCGCAGAGCGAGGGGCTGCTGCTCAACGTCGATGATGCGCGATGAGGTCACCTGATACACATCATTCCTCCAATCCGCGAAAACCCACACCCACCAGGGGAAGAGGAAAAAAAGCACCGTCCCATAAGTAAACATAATGGGAGTGAAACTGCTCCGACCCGTTACACTACCCCAGATGGTGGCTACCGTTATTCCCAAAATGAGCAAGGTGGGGATCCAAATCCTCTTAATCAGGGCAATCCAATGTTTGCGCCACGTGATGGTATCCCCCTCCTCGTGCCGCAAAGATGGGATAATCTGTCGGACGGTTCGCCAGGCATCCTGGAGCCATGAGGGTGGAGCTAGTGTGAAACGCTTCTGGGAGGGGGATGGCTGCGGCTCCGAAGCGGGCGCCTCTGGCTCAGCATCGCCGAAGCGCTGCTGCAAGGCATCGCGCACAGCAGCGCGCTCCTCGGCGCGGGCCCAGGACTGGGCACGATCAATCTGCTCAAAGATTTCATCCTGAATCTCTTCCGGTTGCGCAATTTGGCGAAAGACAACCACGCCATGCTCACCGGCGGTCTCAATGATCAGATCGCCCAGATTGAACAGACGAGCCATCGCTCCCTCTTGCAATTGCTGGACGTTCTGAATGGTGCGCAAAGGGGCCTCTGTGCGCATCTCTCGTATCAGAAAAACGCGCTCCTCATGCACGACGCGCTTGTTGGTCAAGATGTAATCATCGTTGAAGTGATCCACAGTGAAGTAGAAGCTGATCAGTATCGGGATCATAGCGAAAAAAGCACCGAGCACATGCATCCAAACCTTGGCATTTCCCGAAACTATCAAGGAGCCCCATATAACCAGGATGGAGAAAAGCGCAAGGCCGGGCAGAATCAGATCGAGGATCAGGGTCACGTTATGCTTGTGCAAGCTGACGACGACTACTTCCCCCTCAGTCTGCCAGTTGAAACGCGGGGCGCGGCGTTTGCGCTCGACATTGGAGCTGAGCTGCAAATCGTCGAATATCCTAGGACGTTCGTCGAGTAGTTGGTCAAAATCGTCCTTGTTCAGGTAAAGCAGATTGGCATCTTCGACCACCTCGACCGTGGCGTCTCGCGGCTCGCCCAGCAGGAGAGAGGTCTCCCCAAAATAGTCGCCGGGGCCAAAGCGGGCCACCTCCCGCTCGACACCCTGGGGGTCGACGCGCAGCACGCGCAGCGTCCCGCTCTCGACGAAGTAGGCCGTGCTGCCGATTTCCCCCTGGTTGCAGATTACGGTGCCGGCCCTATAATGCCCTCGCTCGACCAGCCGGGCGACCGCTCTGAGGTCTCTCTGAGAAAGCTCAGTGAAGAGTGGAATGCGCTTAACTTGCTCTATCGAAACGTTGGTCATAGGCAATCTCCTTGAGGCGTATAATACAATTGTAGCACATTCTCACAGGAGGGAAAAGAACTCACCAGGCTCCCAGGGATACGGTAGGGCCGCCTCGTTCGTCGAGCGGGGGGAGCGGCGCCTGGGTAAAATGATCATAAACGGTGAGCGAGCCGACGATGGGCGTGACGGGCGCATCGGCGGGAACGGTCAAGCGGCGCGGGTCGCGGATGACCGAGCCTCGGATCCATTTGAGGGTCGGAATCGCGCCCAGCGCCGGTACCCCGTCGTGGGAATCGCGCCAGGCCCAGGTACCATCCTCGTTGAGACCGATGAGCGCCGCCGAGATGATGTAATCCCGCTCCAGCGGGCGCTGGGCCCGAAAGCGCAGGTTCAGCGTCGCCTCGGCGCCCGGCTCCAGGGCCTTCGTCGGTCCATCCAAGCCGGTCAATACCATCCCAGCGCCGAGGGGCACGTAGCGCTCGCCGGGCTGCGGCTCCGGAAGCCACACGACCCGCTTGAAGAGCAAGTTCCAACGGAGAAGGCCGTCTTTGTCGGAAAGACTGACGCGGTCGGCGGCCGAAGGTCGGTCGAAGGCTTGCGTGACATATTGCCCGCGCTCCAATGCCGGGACGTGGCCCGTGGTGAAAAGCGCGTCCTCCCGGCCCATCAGCGTCAGAGAGGCCGCGTCGCCCGGCCCGGCCCAGTGCAGGTAGGTGCGCACCCCACCCTGTGGATTGGGCTCATAATCGACGCCGATCAGCCGGGGGCCACCGGCGAAGTACACGAAGAGCGGATGGGCGGTGACCGGCCTCGTGGCGGCTGGCTGGAGCTGAACGGTCGTCAAACGCACCGCATCGGAGCCATCGGCGGCGGTGATTCGGGGAGCGCCGGGCTCGCCGGGCAGATAGGCCCCGACGACAAGGCTGTACTCCCCAGGCGGTGCGTGGAGCAGCGGGTAGATGACGAAGCGCTCGGCGACGATCTCACCCGCTGTGAGACGAGCGGCCTCGTGGCGGCGATCTCGTGCCGCGCTCCACAGCCGCCCATCGGGGCCGATCAGTTGGGCGAAAAGCGCCACATCCTCCGTCGGCGTGACTGCGGGCCTCCAGGCCAGGCTCAGCACGAGCGGGCGGGCGGGTTCTGCGAGCTCCGCTTCCAACTGGTAGCCGAGCAACTCCAATTGCCCCAGAGTAACATCGAGTGGACGCAGCCCCGCTGGCAACGCCGAGCGCGGCTCCGCCCGCACGATGAAAGCCTCACCCAGCGGCTCGAACCGATATGGTAGCTGGACATACTCCCGCTCGAAGTAGCGCACGACGATCACCGAGCGCTGTGATACATGCTCCTCGATTGCCTTCACCCAGGTCTGCGCCAGCGGCTCCCCGCGCGGCGCGACATACTCGACCGTCAGGTCCGGGCGCAATCCCTCAACTCGCTGTAAGTACTGCATCGGCGTGAACCAGTGCCAGTTGGAGAGAATGATCGCCCCTTCGGGCGCCTCGCGCAGCAGCCGCTCGGCATAATCGCGGGCGTCGCGGCTCTGCGAGAGCGCCCGATAACTGGGCCAATGCTCGGCTAAATTGGCACACCCAGCGGCCAGAACCATGGCCACAATCACCCACCTGCAAACTTGCCCCCTTACCCGCTTGCCCACCTGCAAACTTGCAAACTCGCCCACCAACAAGGCCAGCGGCACATAGGCTGGCATCAGATACTCCACAGTCTGGGGCGCGTCATAGGTGAGCGTCACGGCGGTGTGGACGACGAAGCTGCCGATCAGGAGCAACGCCAGCTTACGGTCGCGCCAGAGAAGGAGCGCGGCGCCTGCAAACGCTGCCAGCAGAAGCGGCAAGTTGAATTGGAAGCGCAGCAAGGTCGGCAACAGCACCAGCCGATCAAATAGACTGAGCGCGAACATATCGCCCCGAAAGCCACGGGCCAAGACGTGCTCCAGGAAACCGGGCAGCGTGCGCAGATCCGGCCCCCCGCGCAGCGGCAAGTAGATCAGCACCAGCAGGCCGAGGGCGAAGGCCAGCAACGGCTTGAGCCAGCGGCGCGGCTGGCGGAATAGATCGGGATCGATGACCAGCAGATAAGCGACGAAAGCAACGGCGGGGAAGATGAGCGATGGGTGATGGGTGAGGCCGAGGGAAAGAGCCAGTGCGAACGTAAAACGTGAAACGTAAGGTGTTTTGTGCCTTTTTTGTTGGGTTTGGGGTGTTGTACGGTAACCGATCAGTGCATCGAGACAGAGGGCGGTGAAGAAAGCGGTGAGGGGGCGGATGCTGGCCTGGGTGGCCGTGGCCCAGAATGTCGTGGCGGAGCCGAGCGTCAGCGCAGCCGCCAGCCCTCCCCAGACGGAGCCGGTAATTCGGCGGGCGGTGCGGAAGAGCAGCGCGACGGTGGCCGCGGCGGTGACAGCGGAAAAAAAGTTCACGCCCCAGGCCGGCGTGCTTGCAAAGGGCAAGCGCGAGAAGAGCCAGCCCAGCATAGTGTAGAGCGGATAGCCCGGAGGATGGGCCACCCCGGCGGTGGCGGCCACGCGCTGGAACTCCCCGGCGTCAGCGGGCAACACATCGGGCATCAGTGTGGCGCTGTAGAGGGTCAGGAAGGCGAGGAAAACGAGGAGCGACAGGTGGCGAACGAAGAAGAGTCGGGAGTCGGGGATTGAACGCCGATCATCCGTACACATCTTTGCGGTGCCCAACCTTCAAAATCCAAGCTGTTCCCGGAATGTCTTGAGGTCGACGCCCTCTCCCGCTCTGGCTTGCTCCAACGCAATCTTCAATGAAGCTGCGAACTCGGACCTTATCTCGCCACCCTCTTTGTCCGGCAAATCCGTCCAGGCATCTATCAGTTGAGTAAACCAGACTCCAAGACGCTGGTCTATCGTGCGCCCGACAACATCCTCAAACTCCGAAGTCGTAAGTTGTGCTAAAGTTTTTTCCATTTCACTCTCCCCTCCAAGCTATACCCTTATTATATACACTCACTTGCAACCTGCAACCTGCAACTTGCAACTTTCTCATAAGCCTCCAGCGTATCCTGCGCGGTGCGCTCCCAGGAGAACCGCGCCGCTTGGGCCAACGCGCGGCGACTCATCTCGGCGTGGAAGTCATCATCGAGGGCCAACTGGATCAGCGCCCCGGCCATCCCAGCCGCATCGTCCGGGTGGAGCAACACCCCGGCCTCACCCACGACCTGGGGGAGTGAGGCGGCGTCGCTGCCCACCACGGGCGTGCCACATGCCAGCGCCTCCAGCGGCGGCAGACCGAAACCCTCGTAGCGGCTGGGGAAAATGAAGGCCACCGCGCCCCGGTAAAGCGCGGACTTATGTGCCTCCTCCACGAAGCCGATGAAGCGCAAGTACTGCCCGTCGACGGACTGCTCCTGGGCCAAGCGGCGCGGGTCGGGCGCGAAAGAGGTATCCCGCTCCGGCAGCCGCCCGGCGATGACCAGCGGACAATCCTCGCCGATGACCGGGCCGGCCCAGCGATAGGTGCGCAGCGCGATGGCGAGATTCTTGCGCAGGTCGAAGCCGCCCAGATAGAGCACGTAGCGAGCGGGCAATTTGTAGCGAGCGCGGATCTGCACATCGTCGGGCTGCGGCTTCGGGCCATAGCGCTCATCTGCCGCCAGGGGGATCGCTCGCACGCGCCCGGCTGGAAGCTCCAGATGCTTCAGGATGTCCCGCCGCGAGGCCTCCGAATCGGTGAGCGCCAGCGCGGCGTTCTGCGCCGTGGCGCTGACCAGCGCGGTGTAGAGCCGCTGGAGCGGCCCGCCACGGTACTCGCGCAGGAGCAACGGAATCAGATCGTGGATGGTGACGACGGTGGGCACAGGGGGAGCTATCGGCGGCGCCCAATAGGGCACGTGGGCCACGTCGGCCTTGAGGCGAGCACATACCCTGGGGAAAACGATCTGCTCGAACCAGACCTTGCTCAGGTTTCTGGTTTCTGGTTTCGGGTTTCTGGGCGCAGGGTGAGGATAGTCGGGGACTCGGAACGCCTGTCCTCCTGGTGCAACCAGCCATATCTCCATGCCCGGCGCGGCTGCGGTCAGGTGCTCCACCAGCCGCCGCGTGTACTGACCGCTGCCGGTAGCAGGGCTGTTCCAAAACCAAGCGTTAATGGCAACGCGCATCAGCTCTCATGTTCAGGCAAGCTATGCAAGCCCCAAAATATCCAATGACTGTTCATAGACTCATTGTAACACGCCTGAGGGGTTTGGGCCACTGTCCACGGGAATCTCCCCCCAGGCGAGCGATCTGCGTTGATCTCAAGCATCGCCATTGTCGAGCCCGTATCCCCCGATCACGGTCGCGGCGTCGGCAAAGGGCTGTCCGGCTGGGACAGCGGGCTGGTGGATGAGCCACCGCCACCAGTGCGCCACGTGAAATACCAGGTCTCGCTGAGCGGGCTCACGATGGGCCCTTTCCATTGCCCGTTAGGATATTCTCCGGTGTGGCGCCTCACCGACACATTCCACGTGAGCCGGCGCGAATCCGGTACCAGCAGATACAAATAATCGGGCGCCTTCCAGGCCATCACCTTGACCCAGGCCTCTTCCACTCCCTGAGCGTGCGGGATGCTGACCACATAGTATTCATCCTCCGCCAGGCAACAAGGGCCGCTCCAGCGGAAGGTGATCCGCCTTGGGCCGACGAACACGGAGCCATCCAGGGGCTCCAGGAGCACCGGGGCGGCGTGCGTGGAGGCCGTTCGCGCTTCTGCGGAACCTGTGGAGCCTGTGGAAACGGATGGGCGCCGGGTGGGCGTGGCCTCGACTACGGGAGAGGGCGTGAGCGTCGGGGAGGGTGTGGCGCTGGGCTGGGCAGTCGGCGAGGGCTGCGGCGTCTGCGTGGGCGTGGCGGTCACGACCGCTGCTACGCTCGGCTCCAGCGCGACATCCCCGCTGCTCGTCACGTTCGCCGCGACGCTTGCTCGCAAGGCGGCGACGTGGTATCCGGTCGCTTGAACGTTGACGAGGTAGGCCCCGGCGGGCAGGTCGGTGATTTTGTAGGATCCGTCGGGCGGTGTCGTCAGGGTGAAGACGCCGACTTGACCGGCGATGGTCACCTGCGCTCCCTCCAGCGGCGCCCCCGTGTTCGCATCGGAGATGACGCCTGCCAGAGTGCCGGTTGGCACCGCCGTCGGCGCGGGCGAGGGCGAAGGCGAGGTCATACATCCTCCCGTCACCGCCAGCAATGCCATCATTATCACTGCGTACACCAACTTTCTTAAATTGCGCATGATCATACTCCTTTCTGTTTGTAGCATCACCGAGAACGTGCGTTCATCATACCATCAAACAGAAAGCAAGCGGGGAAGTGGTAAGAGAACCCGACTCGCCGGGGAGACATGCGCGAAAAAGTTTTGTTACCAGTTTTTTACAGAGTGGCGGATTTGTTCTATAATGAGGGCAATCACAGGCTCAGGCCTTCCGCCCGATATCACATCGGCCGGCCCGTCCGCAGGGGTGGCGCCGGGGAAGCGCCGAAGTGGCCTGGAGAGCAGAGGCAGCCGGACACGGTGATGGGTTCCGGTCCGGCGGTGGCGAGTAGGCGTCCAATGCTCGCGGAATCGCGCTATGCGCAGACTACCATCTTACGCAGGAAAGCGGCCGGGCGCCCGGCCGCTTTTCGCTGTCGGCATTTGGGATTTCAAACGGGCGACCACGGAGG
>CAZDYW010000048.1:0-11845 GCA_964509655.1 uncultured Anaerolineales bacterium | reverse complement strand
CCCTTGGGGCTACTGTCACAAATTAAAAGTTCCTTACCTTTGAGAATACTATCATGGAGGCGGGCTGGAATCTGCTCCAGCCCTCTTCCTTACGAGCCCTGCCCCTGTGGTGGGGTTTTTTTGTTTTCGCTCTTCAGGGTTTTACAGGGAGGGTGAACCCCTTGCGAAGTTCCATATGGCGACGCTCTGTTACTTTTGTGATAACCAGGAGGCCATATCGGAAGCTGCTTGTCTGGTGTAAAACTGGACCATGCCGGGCTTGATGGTCGCATCGAAGACTACGGCCAGTAGAAATTCATCGTTAAGGTTGTGAAGGTAGACGTTATAATCCTCTCCTTGATGATAGCTGGAGGCGAAATTAGCCGAGGCCAGCTTGCTTACATCGGCTACATCGATTTCACTGGTGTCTCCTACGGTCTCGACGGGGTGTCCGCTGGGACTGAGCAACAGAACACACCAGACACCAGCGGTACTCAATAATTGTTCCAATCGCTCGCGCACATTGGCGCTGGTAGATGAGTTCAGTTTGCGCTCCTCTGAGCGATGAGAATCTTCGATTTTCGTTTCGCTCGGTGCTGTTTCCCCTATCGCACGATCAACGATTTCCTGAACTTCCTCCAATGCGAATGGCTTTTCGAGATACCCGTTGAGATAGCCGCTTAGCCCCATATAGTTGACCGCTTCGCGTATTTCAGCGGTGGCATAGGCAGTCATCAGCACTACTTGGGTCTCCGGTGTCAGCTTGTGGAGCGCTTGGGCCAAATCCAGGCCACTCAGGCCGGGCATTTTGTAATCGGCAATGACCAATGTGTAGGAGCTCTCTATGACCTTTTCTAACGCTTCCTCGCCTGTGTTGGCTGTCTCGACTATATAATCATTGCTTATCCACTTCAGCCTTTCGGCAAGTAGCATGGCCATAGCTTCTTCGTCGTCCACGATCAGAATACGATTGCGTTCATCACTACTTTTCATAACTACCTCGCTTATTCGCTATAGCTTCTCAATACCAAAACCGTGTGGATCGAAAAGTCAGCTCCTGCTCTCCATCTCGCCCCAATTTTGCCCTACTTTGAAATCTACTTTAAGGGGGGCCTCAAGTTCAAAGGCATCCTCCATAACCTCACGCATCAGCGGTACGACAGTGTCCAACTCCTCATCGGGCGCCTCGACGATTAACTCATCATGCACCTGCAAGATCATGCGCGAGCGTAGTTTGTTCTCTCTAAGCGCTCGCCAGAGACGTATCATCGCGATTTTGATGATGTCGGCGGCGGTTCCTTGGATTGGAGCGTTAATGGCCATTCGCTCGGCAGCTTGCCTCGCGCGGTGGGAGGCATTGCTGCCTGGCCGTAGCTCAGGGAAGTAACGCCGTCGTCCTAACAGTGTTTCCACGTATCCCTGCCGCGCCGCCAGTGTTTTGGTGTCCTCAATATATTCCCGCACCTTTGGGAAACGCTCAAAGTAAGTGTTGATGAAATCCTCAGCCTCGGCGTGGGTCAAATCCGTCGCCCGTGAGAGGCCGTAGACCGTCTGCCCATAGGAGAGCCCAAAGTTCACGGCCTTAGCCACGCGGCGCATATCGGACGTCACTTCCTCCAGTGGCACGCCCATAATGGCAGCGGCGGTGCTGGCGTGGATGTCCTCGCCTCGGGCGAAAGCGTTCAACAAGCCTGCGTCGCCGGAGATATGGGCCATCACGCGCAACTCGACTTGGGAGTAATCGGCGGCCAGCAGCTTCCAGCCTCGCTCAGCGATGAAGGCGCAGCGCACGTGGCGTCCCAGTTCTGTGCGGATCGGGATGTTTTGCAAGTTGGGATCGCTGGAGCTGATACGCCCGGTCACCGTCCCGGTCTGATTGTAGGAGGTGTGCATCCGACCGGTGCGCGGGTTGACCATCTGAGGCAATGCATCCACATACGTGGACTTCAGCTTGGATAGCTCCCGATATTCCAGGATAAGGCCGATTACCTTGTGCTTTTCCTGCAAGCGCTCCAATATATCTGCCGCCGTCGAGAAATGGCCCGTTTTGGTGCGCCTCACGCCCTGGGAGGGCAGCTTCAATGTCTTGAACAGCGCATCGGAGAGTTGCTGGGTCGAGTTGACGTTGAAAGAATACCCGACCAGCTTGTGGATACTGGCCTCCAGTTGGCCCAAGCGGGCGGCCAGTTCTTTGGACATACGTTCCAGTTGCTCCACGTCGAAACCGACGCCGACTCGCTCCATGTAAGATAGCACCGGTACCAGTCCCATTTCGATATCCACAAAGAGCGACCAGAGTTGCTTCTCCTTTAGCTCTGGCGCCAGCGCGTCCACCAGACGATGTGTCATATCGACATCGGCACAAGCATAGGGAGCTACTTGCTCGACCGGTATCTGGTTCATCGTTAGCTGGCCTTTGCCCGTGCCGATCAGGTCGGTGATGGGCGTCATGTGCTCCTGGAGCCGCGCCCAGGCCAAATCTTTCAACCCCAGATTTTTTGAGGAGGGGTTGATCAGCCACTCGGCCAGCATAGTGTCAAAGGCTACCCCCTCGACTTTTGCGCCACTCCGCTCCAGCACTGTCAAGTCATATTTGAAGTTGTGGCCATACTTGGGTAGTTCGGGGTCACTTAACAGGGGGATCAAGATTTCCAACGCTGTCTCCAGCGGTAACTGTGGTTCACCGGCCGGTGCATCGACTGGGACGTAGTACCCACGCTTAGCGGCGTCGGTGAGAGCAAGGCCGACCAGTTCTGCCTCCATAGGATTGATAGAGGTAGTCTCAGTGTCGATGGTCAAGGCCGATGCGTCTTTCAATCGCGCGATCAATTCTCGCAGCGCTTCCTCATCGGCGACGATCTCGTATTCCGCGAATGATTCTTGCTCCGGTGTCGCTGGCTCCTCGCCAAACATGTTGAGCTGGTGTGGCATGCCAGCAGGCTGAGCGTGCTGAGGCTTTGGCAAGCGGTCGATCAGCGAGCGAAACTCCAGTTCGTGGAAGAGTTTCAACACATCGTCGTAATCGAATGTGCGCACGCGGCAGGCATCAAGCTGGAGTTGCACCGGCGCGTTGCGGTCGATTGTCACCAGCTTCCGGCTGAGGAAAGCTTCCTCACGACCTTCTTCAAGCCGATTGCGGAAGCGGGTCGATATCTCATCCAGGTGGGCGTAGATGTCCTCCAGCGAATCATATTTTTTGAGCAACTTGGTGGCAGTTTTCTCTCCCACGCCATAGACGCCGGGGATATTATCGGATTTGTCGCCCATCAGGGCCTTGTACTCCACCAAGCGATTGGGTGACAACCCGTCGTAGCGTTTCCTCACGCCTTCTACATCATAGACGACCGTGTCGGAGAATCGCCAGCGGGAAGTGAGGACGCGGGTATGCTCATCCACCAGTTGCAGCAGATCCATATCGCCGGTGACGATGAGCACTTCAACACCTTGCTCCTCGGCCTGGCGGGCCAGTGTCCCCAGGAGATCATCGGCCTCGTACTTCTCCACCTCGAAGATGGGGATGTCCAGCGTTTCCACTACTTCTCGAACGCGGTCCATCTGTGCGCGCATTTCATCCGGCATTTTGGCGCGATGGGCTTTGTAATCCTCGTACATCTCGTGGCGGAAGGTGAGGCCCTTGTCGAAAGTGACGGCGATGTGGGATGGCTTTTCATCGCGCAGCACATTCAGCAACATTGAGGTGAAACCGTAGACCGCGTTGGTCAGCTCACCCTTAGATGTCTTCAGATCTTCGGGCAAGGCGTGAAAAGCGCGATAAGCCAGCGCGTGGCCGTCGATCAGCACCAATTTTTTCTCCGCGGGCATACTCCTCCTCTAA
This sequence comes from uncultured Anaerolineales bacterium, assembly GCA_964509655.1. Taxonomy (GTDB): domain Bacteria; phylum Chloroflexota; class Anaerolineae; order B4-G1; family B4-G1; genus CAZANJ01. The sequence continues at coordinate 8,031 of CAZDYW010000048.1, read as the reverse complement.
GTTCTGCCGTTCATTGGTGTGCGAAAAGTTCATCCAATGAAAGTGCCAATCCGTTCAGCACAGTGGACATAATGGTTTCACCGGTGATGTATTGGCCGTCCATTTCACAAATCCCTTCCTCAGAGCGGGAGTAGACCTCGACGGAGCGAGCGCAAGGGTTTACTAACCAATACTCGCACACGCCGGCCCGTTCGTAGGCGCTGAATTTGACCACCCGGTCGGTGCGAGCTGTGGAGAGCGATAAGACCTCGGCTATAAGTTCAGGTGTCCCGGTAAAGCTTGTCGCTCCCAGGCTGGGTAAGTGCGCGGTGGTGATGAAAAACACATCGGGTTGTACCGGTCGAGCGATGCCCGGCAGATGGACCTCGAGCGGCGCTTTCATTACAATACCTAATTGATGCTGGATGACAAAATCGCTCAGGAAAAACGCAAGCCGCATCACAGTGTACTGATGGTCAAAAGTCGGTGCCGTACTTGCGTACAGCACTCCATCAATGATCTCATATCGCCTTCCATCATCGGGCAGCCTTTTATAGTCCTCGTAGGTCCATTTTCCCTGGGATGGCCAAGCCGAATCGCCCTCAGGAGGGCACGGCGAAGTGCTTGGGACTAATGGGGGCCAAATAGCTGCGTCCGAGGCCATTTATTGCTCCTTTGTCAAATCACGGATTGGTTCAATTTCGGAGATTGAACTAATCTAGATTCACGCTATCAAACTCTGCAAAGCGATCACCGCTTGCTTGACTTGGTGGCGGATGATCCCAAGGCGGACATCGGCGCTCAAGGCGACAGAGAGGAGCATTTTCTCGGTGACGGAAAGCGAGTAGAGCATGTGCTCGCCGCCCTCCATACTCTGCTCGAAGCAATGCTGCGCCCGCCCCAAAATTTGTGCCACTCGGTCTGAGGCACGCCAGTTATCGGCCACGATCTGGGCCAACGTGTCTATATCATCCGATTTTATTCTGCCAGCGCTAGCAAGTACGTGCTCTCCACGTGTCAAGATCACCGCCTCGGCGTTGATCTCTTGTGATAACATCTCCAGTTCTCTGGTGATGGCCCGATTGCGCTCGCGTGGCGGCTCGAAAAGTTCAGCGATTTCGGCCGCATCTTGTTCGGTAGATAAATCCGGCTTGGCTGGCTCCGTCTCTTCTGGCAATTCTTCTGCCTTTTCCGATTCTGCATTCGCTTTTGACTCTGCTTTCGGCTCAAGTGTTACAGGCTGTGTCAGCGCTTCGTCGATGCGTCCCGGCAGATCGGGAAGAAAAAATGGTTTGGACAGAGTCCCTTGGACGCTCAAATCTGACAATTCAGGGGGGAGCTCGTCGCCGCTGAGTGGAATCAGTATCAATCTCAGGTCATTCTGTAGCTTTCGTAGTTCCCGCGCCAGTGATGGGCCATCCAGGCCCGCTGCATCATCGATTCCTAGATCTACAATGGCGAGGTCGAAGGTGTTTTCGGATAGAGCGTGGAGTGCGTCATCACTGTCAGTCGTTACAGATGCACGGTAAGCTCCCTCTCGCTCCAATCCCTCTTGAAGCATAACGGCAAAGGGTTCGTTGCTATCCACAATCAAAATAGAAGGTACATCGTTCATATACGCTGCTCCGATGGCTAGGTAAGATTATAGAGGCCTTGAAAATTGAGGGCCGGGGTGATGACCACGGCTGAGATACCCTCAATTCTACCGAGGAGATGAAGAAAAGTCAACAAGCAAAGGGATTAATAAACGGTTGCCCGTCTTGCACACTTGTACTATAATGTTCCCGCTATGATCGAAAACGAGAACATCCATTCAGAAACGTCACGCACCAAAGCCCAGCATGAGTCACTCCGTTCGGAAGCCGGGGAGGAGATTTCCCTCTCCCGCACGTTCGGGGGGCGCTCGATGCTGCGCGAAATCCTGGAGACAGCTCTTCTGACCCTCATCATTTTCGCCGTGCTTAACACACTCACGGGCCGTTTTCAAGTTCGGGGATCGAGCATGGAGCCCACGCTCCACAACGGGCAGTACCTGGTGGTCAGTAAGCTTACTTACTGGATCCACCCGCCAGAGCGTGGAGACATTATCGTCTTCCATCCTCCCAATAATCTCTCTGAGGATTACATCAAGCGCATCATAGGTCTGCCGGGTGAGCAAGTGAAGATAAATGAGGGTGAGCTTTGGATTGATGGCGTTAAGCTTGATGAACCCTATATCCCTGCCCCAGGTCCCTATTCTGGCACTTGGGACTTGAACGCCGGAGAATACTTCGTCCTGGGTGATAACCGCAGCAACTCCAGCGACTCCCATTCCTGGGGAGTGCTTCCTCGCGATAATATCATTGGAAAGGCTTGGCTTTGTTATTGGCCGCCGGAAGAATGGGGATTGTCAGCACATTACACTTTCCCAGACCTAGCGCTGCAAGGATAGATACTCGAAGGGGGTACCCGATGAACAGAAGTGAGCTTGCACGTCTTATCGATCACACATTGCTGAAGCCAGAGGCCACGCCGCAGCAGATCGAGCGACTCTGTGCCGAAGCACGCGATTATCACTTTGCCTCCGTTTGCGTCAATCCAGCCTACGTGAGACAGGCAGCCGAGGCGTTGTTAGGGAGCGGTGTGGCGGTCTGTAGCGTGGTCGGTTTTCCGCTCGGCGCTACCACTACGGAAGCCAAGGGGTGTGAAGCTTTACAAGCGCTCGCCGATGGGGCTGAAGAGTTGGATATGGTAATCAACATTGGCATGCTGAAGGCAGGTGAAGAGGGGCGAGTGCAAGGTGAAATCGCGGCTTTGGCCCACTTCTGCCACGAGGCCGGGGCATTGCTCAAGGTCATCATCGAGAACGCGCTGTTGAGCGATGGGGAGAAGGTCATAGCATGCCGGGCGGCGCAAGCGGCCGGGGCCGATTTCGTCAAGACCTCTACCGGCTTCGCCAGCGGCGGCGCTACCGTGGAGGACGTGCGCTTAATGCGCGAGACGGTCGGGCCGGAGATGGGTGTGAAGGCCGCCGGTGGCATCCACAGCTACGCCGAGGCAATGCAGATGATAGAGGCCGGTGCCACCCGCATCGGTGCCAGCGGCAGCTTGCAGATCCTGGAAGGAGCGCCAGCCTGAGCTTTTATCATTCGCAGAAGGCCAAAGACCCTAAAGGTTTCCGGAAACCTTTAGGGTCTCTTTTTTTCATCACAGTACGCTCACCGGATCGATCTCCACGCGCCAGCCAGCGGGTATATGGACCGCGCTCAGGAACTTGGGCGGATCGGTATGGCGCAAGAGCAGTTGCCAGCGGTAACGCCCTCGCAGCCGGGCGAAGAATGGCGGCGCTGGGCCGAGGAGATCATTCCTGGAAAGCTCGCTCTGGGCCAGCGCTTCCCGCAAATTCTCCGCCAGCGCCTCCGCTCTGGCTTGGGCGCGGGAATAGCTGGAATCCTCATACACTAGCTTCGCCAAGCGACGATAAGGCGGATACCCCTGCTCGTGGCGGAAGGACATCTCCTGCGCGGCAAACGCTTCATAATCGTGCTCAGAGGCGGCGACGACCGCGTAATGGTCGGGATGGTAGGTCTGAACGACGACGCGCCCGCCCAATAATCCGCGCCCGGCCCGCCCGGCTACCTGGGTGAGCAATTGGAACGTGCGCTCACCGGAGCGGAAGTCAGGCAGGTTGAGGGCTGTGTCGGCCGAGATGACGCCGACGACGGTCACCAGCGGCAGATCGAGTCCCTTGGCGATCATCTGGGTGCCGATGAGCACGTCGGCCCCACCGTCGGCGAAGCGCCGCAGTATGCTGGCATGCGCGTCGTGGGTGCGGGCGGTATCGCGATCCCAGCGCAGCAAGCGGGCTTCGGGCCAACGTTCGCGCACGGCTCGCGCGACGCGCTCGGTGCCCAATCCGAAGTAACGAATGCGCTTCCCCCCACAGTGGGGGCAGCGGGCAGGCTGTGGCTCGCGGTAGTTGCAGTGATGGCAGACCAAGTGGGCGCGAGGGCTGTGATAAGTCAGCGGCGTGTCGCAGCGCGGGCAGCGCATCACGTGCCCGCAGTCGCGGCAGAGGACGAATGTGGCCGTTCCACGCCGATTGAGGAAGAGGATGATCTGCTCGCCTCGTTCCAGCGCTTCATCCATCGCCCGCTGGAGGGCAAGGCTGAAAATCGAGCGATTGCCGGCGCGCAGCTCGGCCCGTAGGTCGACGACTTGCACCGGGGGCAGGGGCATATAGCGGGCCTCGGTAGGCCCATCGCGCAAAGCCTGATAGCGGGTGCTGGTGACCTGATAGCGGGCCTGGAGTTCCTGCACGCGGCGGATGTGCCCCATAATGCGACGCGGCATCTCCAGCAGGGTGAACTCCCTCTGCTGGGCCCGGCGGTAGGATTCGAGGCTGGGCGTGGCGGAGCCCAGGATGACCGTCGCGCCGCTGATACGCGCCAGTTCGAGCGCCGTGTCGCGGGCGTGATAACGGGGACGCGGCGCCTCTTGTTTGTAGCTGTCATCGTGCTCCTCGTCCAGCACGATCAGCCCCAACGGTGAAAGGGGCGTGAAGAGGGCCGAGCGCGGTCCGACGATGATGTCCAAAAGGCCGGCGCGGGCGCGGCGCCAGGTATCGTATCGCTCGCCGTTGGTCAGCGCGCTATGGAGCACGGCGACGTGCTTATGGGTGAACCGCCCCGCGAAACGGGCGACCGTCTGAGGGGTGAGGGAAATCTCTGGGACGAGAATGATGGCCTTGCGTCCCTGTTCCAGCGCTGCGGCGACTGAGCGCAGATAGATCTCTGTTTTGCCGGAACCGGTCACGCCGTGGAGAAGGAAGGTCGTGGGTTGTGGATTGTGGATTGCGGCTTTTACCTTTTTCCAGACCGCTTGCTGATCGGCGGTGAGAGGGGGGGGCGCTGTGGGCAGAAAGACTTGATCGGCTAGTGGATCGCGCCAGACCTCCTCGCTGTCGAAGGCGACCAGGCCGCGCTCCTCCAGTTTGTTCAGATGGTAGCGGCTACACCCCACTTCCTCATAAACCGCTTTGATGTCCATCGGGCCATCATTTTCGCGTAGTAAATCTAGGATGACCGGATAATGTTCGCTGCGCAGGCCGGATAGCGCGGCTTCTTCGTCGACGTTGGGGATGAGCTGCACAGTCTTCACCAACTTGGGAGAGGCCGGGGGTGGGGCGAGGAATGACTCGCGGGTGACGATTCCTCGACGGGCGAGTTGCTCCGAGGCAGCGCGCCAATCGACGTCGCGCAATGCGGCATCCAGTTGGGTGCCGCGCAAAGCCCCTCGGCGACGGAGGGTCTCCAGCAGTTCAGCTTGAGCCTCAGTTTTGGCCGCGTCCGGCTGCGGCCCGCTGTTCTCATTGTCGATGTTTAGCCCTATACGCAAATCGGCGTATCCGGCTACTCCCGGCGGGAGCATCATCTCCAGGCATTCGTGTAGGGAAGCCAGATACTCCCGCCGCATCCAGCGGGCCAGCTCAATCTGCGTCGGGCTGAGAACAGGTTTTGGGTCTACCAGCGCTTCGATGGGGCGGGTATCGGGGACGGGCGATCTGTCGCTGAAAGCGGTGACGATTCCATAGAGCTTGCGAGGTCCAAAGGGCACGACGACCAATGCTCCCACAGCCAGCCGACCCAGCAACTCATCCGGTACGTGGTAGGTAAAAGCCGGCCGATCATCCGACGCCTCGGCCGGCGAGAAGACAACTACCTCAGCGTACATTGTTTCAGGTTGCAAGTTGCAAGTCGCAGATCCTTTCGCCATTCGCTATTCGCTATACAAAAGCTGGTAGGCGGCGAGATGTTCCCGCACGCGCCGGATGTAGAGGCGCGGCTCCTCCAGCGTGACTAACTCGAGGAAGAGATCGGGGTCATCGCCGCTGCGATCCAGCCAGCGGGCGGCGCGGAAGGGACCGGCATTGTAGGCCGCCAATGCCACGTCGATCCGTCCGTCGAAGCGCTCAAGCTGCTGTGCCAGATAGTAGGTGCCGAAGCGCAAGCTGACATAGGGACGGTAGAGGTCCTCAGTCTCATAATCGGGGGGCCAATCCAGCTCGGCGGCGATGTCTGCGCCGGTGGCCGGCATCACTTGCATCAGTCCGTGAGCGCCGACGTAGGAAGCCGCCAGGCTCTCGAAGAGGCTTTCCTGCCGCACGACGGCGAACACGAGCAGCGGGTCGAGGTCTCTGAGGCCGAAATCGGACCAGCGAGTGTTCTGCATCACCAAGCTCTCATAGTAGGTGGGATAGACGAGTCGCGCGATGGAGATCGGCGCCTCGATGGTGTGCGTCACCGGCGAGAGGCGGACGAGCTGCGCGGCGCACAGGATCGAGGAGCGATAGAGATCGATGTCCCAAGGGGCGAGGTCGTCGCCCGGATCATTGGAATGTAAATCATACCCGTATACCAGCGCCAGTTGATATTGAGCCTGTGCATCGTAGGCTGTGGCGCGGCGGAGCGCTTCCAGTTCTCCCTTGGCCTCCACGAAGCGCCCCAGTTGCCATAATTCCTGCCCCCGCCGGAAGCGTGGATCGGCGGCCAGTTCGGGGTTGAGTTCATCTAGGCGCGGATCGCCGTTTTCAAGGATGTCCATCCCCAGCCATTCGGCAAATTCAGTTCCTCGGTCGGGGTTTTGTTGGATGGTAGAGTATGGCGTGGAGGGGAAGGATGGTGCGTCCGGATCGGCGGCCAAATCGGCCGCTCGCAGGCCGTAGTAGCCCATCGGATCGGCAGCTTGGGCTTTCGCGAACGCCTCCCGTGCAGCTTCCGGATCATCCTGTGCCAGGCGGAGCTTCCCCAGCCAGAGGAGCGCCTTGGGCCGGTAGGGGGAGTCGGGATAGATCTGGGTAAGCGTGTCCCAGGCCACAGCGGCGTCCACCAACTCCTCCAGTTGATAGGATTGCAGTCCGCTGCGGAAGAGGGCCGACGCGCCATAATCGGAATCGGGGTATCCGACGTGACAGTCGAAGTAGACCTCGGCGGCTGTCTCCAGATCGCCGGTGTTCTCCAGCCACCAGCCAGCCTCCCAGAGAGCCTCCGGCGCCCGTGGATGATCGGAAGCGGTGGCGGCGAAGCGGCGGTAGATTTCAATCGCTTGGTCCACCTCATCCATATCCAGATATGCCTCGGCCCAACTCATCCAGGCGTCGCCCCAATGCTCATTTTCCGGGTAAGCCTCGATCATCCTCTCGAACTCCGCCGCGGCCAGCTCAGGGCTTCCCGCTTCTAGATAGGAGAGCCCGACGTACCAATGGGCGTCGCTGGAGTAGGTTTCCGGATTGGCCTCGATGTAGCGGTAGAGCGCCCCGACCGCCGGGCCGTATGCGCCGCCGTAATAATCGACCACGCCGCGCAGAAAATCATTCACCGGTCGCCCGGCTTCCACCAGCTTGACCAGTGAGAGGTAGGCGTAGTATTCGGTGGGATAAGTCTCGACCGCGAACCGGTGGCGCTCGTAGCCCTCCTCGGTCTGCCCGGCCAGGATGAGCGTTTCGGCGGCTTGATGTTCAATGCGGGCGCGGGTAGCGCGTTGCTCCGCGATTTCCAGGATGGCGTCGTACTGCTCGACTGAGGCGGGGTAGTTCTGTAGCGCCACGTGTGTCAGGGCGAGCTTCTCGCGCACGTCGATCTCGAAGGAACGATCAGGTGCCTCGGCGATGGCGCCTTCGTAAGCGTTCGTGGCGGGGAGGTAGGCGCCGCCGGTGTAGAGGGCATCGCCCAGCCAGCGGTTGACGTAGGGGGTGATGACTGTGCCCGAAGAGAGGTAAGCGCTGTAAGCCTCGCTGGCCGAGAGGGGTTCGCCAGCACCGATCAGTGCCTCAGCCAGCAAGAAGTGGGTCTCGGGATTGGCATCACTACCGGCGGGATCGTCGAGGAGCTCGCGGAGAATGGGGATGGCCTTGGCATATTCGCCGTTCTGCAAGTGAGCTTTCCCCAGGCCGAGCTGGGCTTGGGTGGTGGTGTCCGCGTCGAGCGAGCGAGTGAGCAAGCTGCGGTAAACAGCGGCGGCGTTTTCGTAGTCCCCGTTATGCATCTCCTGCGCGGCCTCGGTGAGCCATTCGCC